>DASWUW010000146.1:0-3564 GCA_036406335.1 Trebonia sp. | reverse complement strand
GTTCGCGACCGCCTGCACCACTGCCGGCATCAAGAGTTAAGTCGCAAGCACACCGCTTGTCCGGGGTGCGGGCCACCCGGCCCGCACCCCGGACGGGTTAATCAGGCAGGATGTAACCGTGAACGACGCTGAGCCGCTGCTGAGGCTGCGGGGCATCGGGAAGAACTTCGGGCCCGTGCACGCGCTGACAGACATCAACTTCGACATCCCCGCCGGGCAGGTCACCGCCCTGGTCGGCGACAACGGCGCGGGCAAGTCGACGCTAATCAAGACCATCGCGGGGATCTGGGAGCCGAACGGCGGGGAGATTACCTGGCAGGGGAAGCCGGTGAACTTCCATTCCCCCAAGGAGGCGACCAACGCCGGGATCGCCACCGTCTACCAGGATCTTGCGCTGTGCGACAACCTCGACATCGTGCAGAACATGATGCTCGGGCACGAGATGCTCAAGAGCGGGCTGCTCGACGAGATCGACATGGAGAAGGAAGCCAAGAAGACCCTGGCCGACCTGCGGGTCACCACCGTCCGCAACATCCGCCAGCCGGTCGGCTCGCTGTCCGGCGGGCAGCGGCAGTCGGTCGCGGTGGCCAAGGCGGTCATGCAAGACGCCAAGCTCGTGATCATGGACGAGCCGACCGCCGCACTCGGGGTCAAGCAGACCGCGCTCATCCTTGAGCTCATCGCGCGGCTCTCCGGGCGCGGCATCGCCGTCCTGGTGATCTCGCACAACCTCACCGACGTGTTCCAGGTCGCGGATCACATCGCGGTCCTTTACCTCGGCCGTCTCGTCGTCAACCGACCCAAGTCCGCCTTCACCACGGACTCCGCGGTCCACTGGATCACTACCGGTACCGGCCCGGTCGCCAACGGCGCCGGGACGCGGACCACGGAGGCCTAGCCGTGACATCCGTGAACCAAGAGCCCGCCGGCGGCTCAGAAGTCGACATCGCGGCCAGCACGTCGGACGCGTCGGCCGACCTGATGGCCAACTCGTTCGGCGACTACCTGCAGATCGTCGGGCGGCGCATCCGCTCGGGCGAGAGCGGCGCGCTGCCGGTCATCGTCGGCCTCGTCGTCATCGTCATCTTCTTCCAGGTGAAAAACTCGCTCTTCCTCTCGGCGGGCAACCTGGTCAACCTGATGGCGCAGTCGGCGTTCATCATCACGCTCGGCATGGCCGAGATCTTCGTGCTGCTGCTGGGCGACATCGACCTCGCCGCCGGCTACACCGCCGCCTGCGGCGCGGTGATCGCGCTGTGGATGATGGCGCTCGGCGACCCGTGGTGGATCGCGGTCATCGTCGCCCTCGCCGCGAGCGCGGCCTACGGCGCGCTCCAGGGCCTGATCACCGCAAAACTGGGACTGCCTTCCTTCGTGGTTACCCTGGCCGGCCAGCTCGGCCTGTCCGGGGTGCTGCTCTACCTGATCAACGCGACCGGCAGCATCGGTGTCGGCGGCGTGATCAACCTGCACAACTCGATCATCAACGACATCGAGAACGGCGACCTCAGCCCGACCGCCACCTGGATCGTCATGATCGCCATCGCGGCGGTGGCCGGCCTGGTCATCTTCTACAGCGACTTCCGCCGCCGGTCCGCGGGCCTGGTCGCCCCGCCGGTGTCGGTCACGCTGCTGAAGATCGCCGGCGTGGCGGTCGCCGCGCTGGTCATCGCGGCGATCGCGAACCAGAACCGCGGCCGCCTGGTCCCGCTCGAGGGCATGCCCTGGAGCGTGCTGGTCGTGCTGGGTATCTTGTTCCTCTGGACGGTGCTACTCGGCCGGACCCGGTTCGTCCGGTACATCTACGCGATCGGCGGCAACGCCGAGGCCGCCCGCCGGGCCGGCATCAGCATCGTGCGGATCCGCACGCTCGCGTTCATGCTCACCGGCCTGACCGCGGGCATGACCGGCATCATCTACGCGTCGTACCTGGGGTCCATCTCCAACGGCGTGGCGGGCGGCCAGAACGTGCTGAACGCCGTCGCGGCGGCGGTCATCGGCGGTACCAGCCTCTTCGGCGGCCGCGGCAAGATGCTGCACGCGGTGCTGGGCGGCCTGGTGGTCGGCGTCATCTACAACGGCCTGGAGCTGCTCGGCCTGTCGGCCGCGGCCCAGCTCATGTGGACGGCACTGGTCCTGCTGGCGGCGGTGGTCGTCGACCGGGTTACCCGGCGCGGGTCGAACGCCTGACCGGCACCGCACTGCGCGAGGCCCCGTGAACCGCTGCCGGTTCACGGGGCCTCGGCGTTTTCCGCCGTCAGCATGACCGGGCCCCGGGCCGGGCGCCCGCAGGGATAATTGAGCGCGTGACCGGCAACCGGAGCCGGGCCGGGCGGCCCGCGAGAACAGCAGGACCGCGGGCAGCCGTGCACCGGCAGGTGCGGCTCGGATCGGCGGAGCTCGTCCCGGACCTCGACCGGGCGGACGCGTGGCTGCTGTTCATCGACGGCGTCCCGCAGAGCGGGGTGGACCTGGCCGACCCCGGTTACCTGGAGTTTGAGTACGTCCGCCGGATCGGGCACGCGGCCGACCTGGCGTTCCCGCCGGGGCAGCCGCTGCACGTCCTGCACCTGGGCGGCGGCGCGCTGACGCTGCCCCGCTACCTGGCGCACACCCGGCCCGGATCGCGGCAGCTGGTCGCCGAGGTCGACGACGCGCTCACCGACCTGGTCCGGGAAAAGCTGCCGCTGCCCGCCGGGCACCGCATCCGGGTCCGGGCGGCCGACGCCCGCGCGGTGGCCGAGTCGGTGCGGGAGGGCAGCTACGACCTGGTGATCGCGGACGTGTTCGCCGGGGCGGTAACGCCGGCCCACCTGACCACGGCGGAGTTCGCCGCCGCGACCGCCCGCGCGCTGCGCCCCGGCGGGATCTACGCGGTGAACGTGGCGGCCGGGAACCTGCCCGCCGGCGAGGCCGTCCCGCGGGGGATGCTGGACGGGGCCCGCTCGGCGGTAGCCACCGTCCGTTCGGCCTACGGGGAAGCGTGCATGATCGCCGAGGCGAGCGTGCTGCGGGGCCGGCGGCGGGGCAACCTGGTGATCTTCGGCAGCGACCAGCCGCTGCCGGAGGCGGCGCTGGGCCGGGCGGCGGCCGGGGACCCGTTCCCGGCCCGGCTCGTCCCCGGCGGGGAGCTGACCCGCTTTACCTCAGGCGCCGCTGTGGTCACTGACGCCACCGTAGCCGCCGGTACCGCGGTGTCATCTGGGGCACCGGTTAAATCAACGAACTGGTAACGCGCCCGATTCGCACGTTAAGCGGGGTTCGGTTCTTCTAACCTGGCCTCATGGACTTGCCTTCCTCGGGTTGGTACCCGGACCCGTACGGGACGCCCAGTTTGCTCCGCTGGTGGGACGGGACGGTCTGGACCCAGCACATCCACCCGGACGTCAGCGCGGGCGGAGCGGGAAGCGCCGGCGGCGAGCAGGCCGCCGGCGTCCAGGCGACCAGCGTCCAGCCCGCGGTGGTGCCGGCGACCGCGGTCCAGGCCGCGGTGGTGCCGGCGACCGCAGTCCAGGCCGCCGTGGCGGCCTCGGCCGCCGGGGCGTCCGGCGGGCAGCCGGACGG
>DASWUW010000145.1:0-2820 GCA_036406335.1 Trebonia sp. | reverse complement strand
CCGGGCATCATCTTGGCGATGGCGGTCGCCGCGGCGCTCGGCCCGCAGCTGCGCAACGCGGTGATCGCGGTGTTCGCCCCGGTGATCGGGCCGTCTAACCCGCTGGCCCAGAACTTCGGCATCTTGAGCGCCCCGTCGTCCGCGCACTGGTTCGGCACGGACGAGCTGGGCCGCGACGTGCTGTCGCGGGTGCTGTCCGGTGCCCGGATCACGCTGCCGCTGTCGGTGCTGCTGGTCGCGCTGGCGATGGCGATCGGGGCGGCGGTCGGCGCGGTGGCCGGGTTCTTCGGCGGCTGGGTCGACAACGTGCTCATGCGGCTGGCCGACCTGTTCTTCGCGTTCCCGGGCATCATCTTGGCGATGGCGGTCGCCGCGGCGCTCGGCCCGCAGCTGCGCAACGCGGTGATCGCGGTCGTCGCGGTGTCCTGGCCGTCCTACGCCCGGCTGGTCCGCTCGCTAGTGCTGGCGGCCAGGAACGCCCCCTACGTGACCGCGTCCCGGATGCTGGGCGCGTCCGGCTGGCGGGTCATGATCACCGAGATCCGGCCGAACATCTCCGGGCCGGTGCTGGTCCTGGGGGCGCTCGACATCGGGAACGCGGTGCTGCTGCTGTCGGGACTGTCGTTCCTCGGCCTGGGCGCGCAGCCGCCCACCGCCGAGTGGGGCGCGATGGTGGCCGAGGGCACGCTGAACTTCAACGACTGGTGGGTGGGCACGTTCCCGGGCCTGGCTATCTTGACGGTGGTGCTGGCGTTCAACTTCATCGGCGACGCGCTGCGCGACGCGCTCGACCCGCGCACCGCCCGGGCGGTGCGGCTGTCGTGAGTGCCCTGCTCGAGGTGGAGAACCTCACGGTGGCGCTGCCGACCCGCGCCGGGTACCGCAACGCGGTCGACGGCCTGTCCCTGTCCGTCGGCCTGGGCGAGGTGGTGGGCATCGCCGGGGAGAGCGGCAGCGGGAAGACGATGACCGCCCTGTCGCTGTTCGGGCTGCTCCCGAACGGGGCCCGGGTGACCGGGTCGGCCCGCCTGGACGGCACCGACCTGCTGGCGCTGCGGGGCCGGGCGCTGCGGGCGGTCCGGGGCCGGCAGGTCGCCATGGTGTCCCAGGACCCGTCGGCGTCGCTGCACCCCATCTTGACGATCGGGACCCAGCTCACCGAGCACATGCGCTATCACCTGGGCGTGCCTAAGGGCGAGGCGCTGACCCGGGCGGCGGAGCTGCTGGACACGGTGCGCATCCCCGACCCGGACCGCGCGCTCGGCTCCTACCCGGGGCAGTTCTCCGGCGGCATGCGGCAGCGGATCGCGATCGCGGTCGCCCTCGCCGCGGAGCCGCGGCTGCTGGTGGCCGACGAGCCGACCACCGCGCTCGACGTGACGGTTCAGGCCGGGATCCTGCGGCTGCTGGACCGATTGTGCCGGGAACGCGACCTGTCGGTCATCGTGATCACCCACGACCTCGGCGTGATGTCCGCCCTCGCCCGCCGGGTGTACGTCATGTACGCGGGACGGCTGGCCGAGGCCGGGGACACCTCGCGGCTGCTGACCCGCCCGCGGCACCCTTACACCCGGGGGCTGCTCGACGCGCTGCCGCATCCCGAGGCCGGCCAGGCGGCGCTCGTCCCGATCGGCGGCACCCCGCCGTCGCTCGGCGCGGTGCCCGGCGGCTGCCCGTTCCATCCCCGCTGCGCCTACGCGGAGGCCGCCTGCGCCGCCGACCGCCCCGAGGCCGCCCAGGCCGGCGGGGAAAGCGTCCCGCACCTGCTCGCCTGCCCGCCCGACCCGCTGCGGGACGCCTCGTGACCGCCGGCCAGGCGACCCCCGTGACCGGCGGGCCGCCGCGCGGCGGCCCGGTGCTGGCGCTGTCGGGCGCGGCGGTGGAGTACCGCCGCGGCGGGCAGCGGGTCCGCGCGCTGGACGGCGTTGACCTGACGGTGGCCCGGGGCGAGATCGTCGGGCTGGTCGGCGAGTCCGGGTGCGGCAAGTCGACCCTGGCCCGGGCCGCGGTCGGCCTGGTCCCGCTGGCCGGCGGCACGGTCAGCTTCGAGGGGCAGCCGGTGTCCCCGCTCGGCCTGCGCCGGCGGGCCGGACGGCTGCGCGGCCTGCAGATGGTGTTCCAGGACCCGTACGAGTCGCTCAACCCGCGGCGCAAGGTGGGCGACCTGATCGCCGACGGGGTGGTGCTGGGCGGCGGCAGCCGCGGCGACGGCCGCGCCCGCGCTGCCGAACTGCTGGAGCGGGTCGGCCTGCCCGCCACGGCGGCCGACGGGTACCCGCACGAGTTCAGCGGCGGGCAGCGGCAGCGGATCGCGATCGCCCGCACCCTGGCGGCCGGGCCGTCCTGCCTGATCGCCGACGAGCCGATCAGCGCCCTGGACGCCTCGGCCCAGGCCCAGGTCGCCAACCTGCTCACCGTCCTGGTCCGGGAGGAAGGCATCGGCCTGCTGCTGGTCTCCCACGACCTGTCGGTGGTCCGGCGGGTCGCCGACCGGGTCGCGGTCATGTACCTGGGGCGGATCGTGGAGACCGGCGGCACCGCCGCGGTCTGGTCCAGTCCCCGCCACCCCTACACCGAGGCGCTGACGGCGGCGGTCCCGCGGGCCGACGGGGCCGGGGTGCTGCCCGCCGACCTGCCCGGCGACGTACCCGACCCGGCCAGCCCGCCGTCCGGCTGCCGGTTCCACCCGCGCTGCCCGGTGGCGCGCGGCGACTGCGCCAGCACCGAGCAGCACCTGGTCACGCTGCCCGGCCGGCAGGTCGAGTGCCACGTCCGCGCGCCGGCGGGCGGCGGTTCCGCCCCGGTACCGGGAGCCGCGCC
>DASWUW010000144.1:0-1570 GCA_036406335.1 Trebonia sp. | reverse complement strand
GCTGCACCCGGCCGATCCCGGCGCCCCCGACCTCGGCTGGTGGTTCGGGTCGCGGCTGGCGGTCGCGGCCGACCACCGGGGGGCCGCCGGCGGACTGCTGCGGGAGCCCCGGGCACTTCCGGCCGCCCGAACGGAGGCGGCCTATCCCGTCGGCCCCGCCCTGGTCCGCGCGGCCTGCGCGTACGCCGAGGCGGCGGGTGTGCTGCGGTTCGACGCCACCGTGCAGCCGGCCGCGGAGCGGATGTTCCGGCGGCTCGGCTGGGCCACGATCCGGCCGGTCCCGGCGGCCGGGCGGCCGCACGTGCTGATGCGCTGGCCGACGGAGCGGATCGCGGCCGCCGTCGCCGCGACCAAGGCGCCGCTCGGCGCCCTGGTCGGCGGGCTGGCGGGCGGGCCCGGCTTCGTCGGCGACGACGGGGCGCCGGTCCCCGGGTCCGACCTGGTGGCGGTGTGCGACGCGATCGTGCCGTCCATGGTGGAGCGGGACCCGGAGTGGGCCGGCTGGTGCGCGGTGCTGGTCAACGCCAACGACCTGTGCGCCATGGGCGCCGACCCGGTCGGGCTGCTGGACGCGGTCGGGGCCCGGGACGCCGCGTTCGCCGCCCGGGTACTGTCCGGGCTGCGCGCGGGGGCAGCCGCCTTCGGCGTGCCCGTGCTCGGCGGGCACACCCAGCTCGCAGTGCCCGCGGCGCTGTCGGTGACCGCGCTGGGACGGGTGCCCGGGGGTGCCTCCGGGCCGGTGCCCGGGGGCGGCGGGCGGCCGGGGCACTCCGTGCGGCTGACGGTGGACCTGGGCGGCCAGTGGCGGCCGGGGTACACCGGACGGCAGTGGGACTCCACCTCGCACCGGTCCCCGGCGGAGCTCAGAACCATGGTGCGCTGCCTGGCTGACCCGGCTCCGGGGACGCGGCCCGCGGCGGCCAAGGACGTGTCGATGGCCGGGATCGCCGGCACGCTCGGCATGCTGGCCGAGGCCAGCGGGTGCGGGGCGGTGCTGGACGTGGCCGCGGTGCCCCGGCCGGCCGGGGCGGCCATGGCCGACTGGCTGACCTGCTTCCCCGGCTTCGGCCTGCTCACCGCGGCCGGGCGGGGAACCCCGGCGCCGGCCGCCGGGCCGGCCGTCTCAGCCGAGTGCGGCGAGCTCGTGGCCGGCGGTGGCGTCCGGCTGCGCTGGCCCGACGGCGAGGAAACCACGGTAATCGAGGGGCCAGTGACAGGCCTGGGACAGGCGTCAGCGGGTTAGTGAGGAACGAACATGAGTAATGTGCGGATGGCGGCGGTGGCGGCACCGTTCGGCCGGGACCTGGAGGCGGACTTCCGCCAGATCGCCGGCCTGATCGACGAGGCCGGGCAGCGCGGCGTTCAGCTGCTGGCGCTGCCCGAGGCCTGCCTGGGCGGTTACCTGACCTCTCTGGACGCGCCCGGCGACGGTGACTCCCCCGACGAGCAGGGCGGACCGCCGCCGCTGCGGCTGGACGGGCCGGAGATCAAGCGGCTGGCCGCGCTGGCCAGGGACATGGTGGTGACGGCCGGGTACTGCGAGCTGGCCGGCGGCGCGGCGGCTGGCGGC
>DASWUW010000143.1:0-2005 GCA_036406335.1 Trebonia sp. | reverse complement strand
GCCTTGCGTAACGCAGCCGCGACCCGATCGCGGTGGCGACATAACGCTGGCCAGACCAGTTGCGTCCCTGTCCGGCCGCGAGAGCCTCGACTAGCGGCTGCGAGGACGCCGATTCCCGGACCTGGCCGGGCAGCCGGAGGGTGAGCGTGGCGGGCGCCGCATCGTTCCAGGTCAGGGCGAGTTCGAGACCGCTGCCCCGGCCGGTCAAACTGATCAGCGTCACGTCCCGCTCCCGTTCTACAGGTGTCCTGGATTGAATGAAAACGTTAATCAGACGGGAGCGCAAGAGTTACCGGCAAATTTCTGATAGCGATATCATTTTGACGAGCGAGTTACCCGGCGGCCAACCCCGCTTCCGGTGGGACCCAGAGCGGGCCTGGCGGCTCCGCGGGTGCTGCCGCGATACGCTGCGGCGGCGAACGAGTTCCGCCATTTGATAGCGTCGGTCATTCTGTAGTCTGATGACCGTCCTGACCGCGAACTCAAGGTGTAACCCGATGACCAGCAAGCCGCCCACCATCGCCGACGTGGCGAAAGCTGCGGACGTCTCCGTGCCTACCGTCTCGCGGGTCATGACGGGCAACATCCCGGTCGGGCCGAAACGCCGGGCTCGCGTGGAGAAGGCCATCCAGGATCTTGGTTACCGCCCCAATGCTGCTGCCCGCGCGCTGGTCAGCGGCCGCCATTCGATGATCGCGATTATCGCTGCCAACACCTCCCGCTACGGCTACGCCCGCACGGTGGAGGGCGTGGAGGAGGCTGCGCGTGCCGCTGGCTACATGGTCGTCATCACCGTGGTGGAGACGGCCGAGGCCGAGCACGTGAACACCGCGGTTGACATGGTGCTCAGCCAGTCGGTGGCCGGCGTCGTTGTGCTGGACTTCGACCAGCCCGGCCACGCAGTGGCCGCCGCGCTGCCCTCTAACATCCCTGCCGTCGTCGCGGCAGCCTCGGCATCAAGATCGACGGCCCTGCCCCGGGCCTACCTTGCCGACCAGCGCGGAGCACGTCAGGCCACTGAGTACCTGCTGTCACTCGGGCATAAAAACGTGCACCATATCGCACTGCCGAGCTCGGGGCGCAGGGGCGGCCGCGCCGCCGGCTGGGCGGCAGCCCTCAAGGCGGCCGGCATCGTGCCGCCGGCGATGCTGTCCGCCTCGTGGAATCCTATTGAGGCCTACGAACTGGCCCGGACACTGGCCGCGGACCCGGCTGTGACCGCGGTCCTCGCTGGCAATGACGAGGTTGCGCTTGGCGTCCTGCGTGCCATGACCGAGCACGGCCGCGGCGTTCCTGGCGATGTCAGCGTGATTGGCTTCGACGACCAGCCCATTGCCTCGCTAGTCTCGCCCGCGCTCACGACTGTGGCACAGGACTTCGCCGAGCTAGGCCGGCAGAGTTTCGCGCTGCTTCAAAGGTCAATCACGCGGTCCGCTGGCCGCGGCACCGTCAGCGTTCCGGCGCGACTGGTCATCCGCCAGAGCACCGCGAAGCCAGCGGCCGCTGGTTCCTCCCGTTCCGGCATCGAAGTCGGTACTGCGGCTGAGCGTTTCCAGGTGCTGACCTCGGGGCGGAGTGCGTCGAGGGCGGCGCGAAACCCGTCGGAGGCGTCATTGCCGAGCAGCAGCGTGGTGCCTTCGCCAACGACGTAGTGCCCGAAGACGCGGCGCTGCGAACTCGCGTAGGGCCCGGACCGGGCGCCACGCACGGCATCCGGTCAGAGCTGAAACCTTACCCTTAGATAACAGTCTCTGACATTTTTTCTGCTGCTTGTTGACATAGGTTAACGAGAGAGTTACACCTAAGGCAGCCTAAAGCGGGCTACTGCCTCCTTCAACTCACAAACCCTCACAGATGTGCCAGCGTTTCCCGTCGGGTCATCATTCCCCGGTCACTACTCCGACAGAACCTGTATCCCGTGGGCTCTGACGGTGCAGCCGGGCTGCCACTACTCACCGATCACCGCCAAGGGACAGGGCAAGGGCACCGCCGTCAGCCTGGCCCA
>DASWUW010000142.1:0-7929 GCA_036406335.1 Trebonia sp. | reverse complement strand
CTACTCCTGCTGCGGGCGAATCCGGGTAAATGCTTTCCGCAGTTCCTCGGTGTAAAGGGCGGGCAGTTCCAGCATGGGAAAATGACCGCCTCGGTCGACGACATTCCAGTACCGCAGGTCGCGGTACCGAGCCTCGACCCACCGACGCGGAAGCTTCTCGATATCCTTGGCGAATACTGTGACCGCGGAAGGAACTTCGACCGGCGTTTCTCGCTCCGGCGGGAAATTCTCCCAGTAGATGCGCGCTGACGACCCTCCGGCGGCGCTTATGCAGTACAGCGTGACCGTGTCCAGGATCTGGTCGCGGCTGACCGCGTTCTCCGGGTGCCCGGCGCAGTCAGTCCAGGCGTAGAACTTGTCGAGGATCCAGGCGAGCTGGGCGACCGGGGAGTCGGCCAGGCCGTAGGCGAGGGTTTGCGGCCGGGTGGACTGCTGCAGGGAGTATCCGCCTCCGGTGCGCCAGAACGCACGGGTCTCAGCCACCCACTGGGCCTCCGCGGGCGACAGATCGCGATCCCCGTCGGCTGGCTCGGGGGCATAGGGCGTGAACGTGTGCAGTCCCCCGACGCGGCCCGGGTGACGGCTGCCGAGCAGCTCAGTCACCCGCCCGCCCCAGTCTCCGCCCGCCGCCAGGAACTTCTGGTATCCGAGTTGCGTCATCAGGCGGGCCCACAGGTCGGCAATCCGGTGGACCGGCCATCCCGTCGTCGCGGGTTTGCCGCTGTACCCGAAACCGGGCAGCGAGGGCGCTATCACGTGGAAGGCCGGGTCGGCGGAAGACGCCGGATTGGCCAGGGCGTCGATGACCTGGAGCGGTTCCACCACCGAGCTAGGCCAGCCGTGCGTGAGGATCAGCGGCTGCGCGTCCGCGCGGGCCGACCGCACGTGCAGGTAGTGGATATCCAGTCCGTCGACGGTTCGCCGCGCCTGGCCGTGCGCATCCAGTTCCCGCTCCAGGCGGCGCCAGTCATACGACTGGGCCCAGTAGCGGACGAGATCAGCGACGTAGGCCAGCGGCGGTCCTTGAGACCAGTCGAGTCCGGACCCGGTGCCGCAAGTCTCGGCATCGGGAAACTTCGTTCTCTGCAGTCGCTCACGCAGGTCGTCAAGTTTGTCCTGGGCGACTGGTTCGATCTGGGCGTAATTCTGGTTGATCTCAGTCACTGCTCCTCCTCGGTCGACCGGGGCGTCTGGCGGACGGAAGACTTCCGCGCCAGGCCGGCGGAAATGCAGGCGAGGATGACGCCGCCGGCGGCCATTGCTGCGCCGACCCGGCCAATAGCGGCATACCCGGCGCCGGCGGACAGGACGAGACCGCCCGCCCAGGCTCCGATGGCGTTCGCGCTGTTGGTAGCCGAGTGCATGATCGAGGCGGCCAGCGTAGGCGCGTCCGGGGCGACATCCAGCAAGCGCCCCTGCACGCTCGGCATCACCGTCATGCAGGCCATCCCGAGCAGGAATACCCCCAGAACGGCACTCGCGCGATGGTGCACCAGCTCGGTGAACCCGGCCATCACCACCGCGATCGCCACCAGGCCGAGCGTCATGGTTCCCAGCACCGACCGGTCGGCCAGACGCCCGCCCAGGACGGTTCCGGCGGTCATCCCGACCCCGAACAGGGAAAGGACCGCGGGGATCCATCCGCGGGGGATGCCGGAGACGTCGGTAAGCGTGCTGGCGAGTCCTGCCCTCGGCTGAGAGACCGACAGTGAGGACGCGACGGACGGCAGGACGCCGATCGAAGCGAACTCAGCTGTCCCGAAGGCCACCCCGCCGAGCGCCAGACTGACCAGGGCCACCGTGGTGCGGCGGCCCGCGCGCGGGCCGCCACCGCCGACCGGCAGAGCGGCCGTCAGATCAAGCCCGGCGGTGCTGCCTGGCGGACTACCTGCCTGCGTAGGGGTCATGGTCTCACTGTAACCGGTTAAATCGGTGTCATCAACCGCTTAAACCGGTGTCTGTAACCGGCTATACTCGTGGCATGAGTCAGCAGCGGATGGACCCGTCCGTGGCCAAGCGCTTCCGCTCGGGACGGCCGTGCCTGGACTTCGCGCACACTGCCGGAACCCGGTACTGGGTAGAGCCGGAGCTTGCGTACGACCCGGCCAGCCTCGAACGCTGGCTCGCGTACGTCCTGGAACTGGCCGGGGTTCAGGCCCAGCCGACCGACGTGGCCAAGGCACATCGCCTGCGGAAGGCGGTTCTGGAACTCGCACGGGCCCGCGCGCAGGACCGGCAGTTCGCCCCGGCCGACGTTCAGACCCTCAATACCTTCGCCGCCGCTGCCCCGCCCGCCCCCCAGTTGACTGCCAACGGCGCCCGCGCACCGTTGTCGGTAACGGCAACGGCTGGCCTGTCGGCAGTCGCGCGCGACGCCATCGACCTGTTCGCCGGTCCACTGGGACACCGGATCCGTATCTGCGCCGGGCCGGACTGCGAATTCCTGTTCGTCGACACCTCGCGGCCCGGCACCCGGCGCTGGTGCTCCATGGAACGCTGCGGCAACCTGGCCAAACTCCGCACCCACCGGGCACACCAAGTTATGTGAACCGTCCAGCGGTCTCCCCGCCGTGAGGCCGCCATGACCGCAGCCAGGCAATCAGGCCGCTCGCAGCATGGTCAGCAAGCCGCGGCCGCCGCCTCGTCCGCGCTGGCATAGACCTGGGTCACCTGCCCGGCCCCAGTCAGGTCCAGCAGCCGCGCGACCTCGCCCGACGGGCCGGCCAGCGCCAGCTCGCACCCAGCCGCCCCCAGCTCCCTGCGCGCCCGCAAGACCACGCCCAGCGCCGCGCAGTCGATGAACGCCAGCGCGGACACGTCCACCAGCAGCAGCCGGGGCCTCTTCGCGGCCAGCACGCCCAAGACAACCTCCAGGCCGCGCGTGGTCACGTCAACCTCGCCGGCCAGCCGCACCACCGGCGCCCCCGTGCTCTGGTGCACGGCGACCGACAACGAAAGCAAGGACATCGGCCCATCCTCCCACTGCGCAGGGGCCCCGCGGCCCGAGGGCATATCGCCCGATGTGTCCCAGTGTCGCAGCGGGCCTGGGCGGCCGCTCGAGGTTTGCCGCCGGATCGGGTACCAATACGGACACGCTCTGTAATGGCTGGGTCTGCTGCCAGCCGTCAGCGGACGGATCCGGCTGGCGGTCAAAATCCGTTACGTTCGCGTTCAGTCGGCGTTGGCGTCTGCCTCGTCTTGCTAAGCCAGATCGGCGTCGAGTCCGAGCTTCGAGTCCGGGCGGGGGCTCGCTGGGTGCCGCGGTGGTTGCCTAGCGGATCGTCCCGAGGAAGGTCCGCCAGGCCGCAGCGGTGAAGCCGAGCGTTCCGCCGTCGCGGTCGGTGGTGTCGCGCACTAGGGTTACGCCGTTATCGGAAGCTGTTTCTACGCACTCTCCGCCTCCGTTCGAGCTGTAGGTGGACGTGCGCCAGGTCATATCTGTGTCTTCCACTGATCCTCCATGCCTCGGGTGAAGTCTAGGGACTCGGCGCGCGGCATCGCTGCCCCGAGTATCCGCTCGTAGGCTTGCATGGCGCTGCCAACCAGGTCGGGTGAGGTGCTGGTGACGTCCTGCAGGGTGGTCATCCGCACCGTGTAGGCGCCGTCTTTGGACGCGATGTCGAACGCGCCCCACAGCCCGAGGTTCACCCCTTCGGGTACCACGTGCAAAGCGATATTCGGCTGGGTGGCCAGGTTCAGCAGGTGGGCGCACTGTTCGGCCATCACGGCAGCCGACCCTACCTGCCGCTGCAGGACGTGCGCGTCGATGACCGCGGTGAGGTACGCGTGCCCGGTGACCTGCTGGCGTTCCATCCGCGCGGCGACCAGTTCATCGAGGCGCTGGGGCGTATACGGTTCCACCGACAGGACGGCTCGGGCGTAGGCCTCGCACTGGAGCAGGCCCGGGCACAGCAGGGGCGCCCAGCAGCGCAGGGTGTCGGCCGTGGCCTCGGCGGCCCGGTACGGCATGAACCAGTCCGGTGTTCCGCTCTTGGCCCGCTGCGCAAGGCCGGCAAGGGTGTCCAGGCCGGCGCCGGTCGCGCCCGCCCAGGCGGCCAGGACGGCGTCGGACGGGCACGGGTGGCCGGGGTTTTCCGCCCGGGTGATCACGGGGCGCGACACGTTCAGCCGTTTGGCCAGCGCCCCGTGCGAGGCGTAGCCGGCGTCCAGGCGGGCCTGCCGCAGCGTCTCGGCGAGCTGTTCTCTGGGAGTAAGCACGGTGTGCACCATCCGGTACCGGGGTTCATGCGCGGTCAGTAAGAGCGGAACTACTTTCCCCACGGTAGCCCGGCCGGCAGCCTGGGGGACACGCCCCGCTGCCGGCCCGCCCGTCCGCTCACCCGGCAGCGGGGCGACCAGGCAGCCACCACCAAGGCAGGTGACCGACATTGGCAGGCTCAGGACAACCCCCGTCATGGCAGCCCCAGGCCGTTGACTCCTCCGATCTCGCGGCCGGACTGCGCGCCGCGACCCAGCTGCAGGCACTTCCGGTTCCCCCGGGACTCAGTAAGCAGGTGGCGAACTACATCCTGCGCGCCGGCAACGAGCTGGAATCACGCGGCAGCCGCAACGCGGAAAGGCAGTCAGCGAAGTGAGCGCCATGACAGAAGACGCCCAGAATGCTACGGCGCTGGCGCGCCGGCATCCCGGGTGGATGGTCTGGACCAGCCGCCCGACCGCTGCGCGCACCCGTACCGGCGCACCCCCGCGCAACGACGGCATCTGGGCCGCGACGGTGGAAGCGGACTCCTACGCCGAACTCGACGCCAAGCTGGCCGTGCAGGACCAGGCCGACGCCGACGCCGGCTTGGGGGATTCCTACCGGTCGGAAGCGAGTACCGCGGCGAACCAGTCGTACAGCTCCGATCCGGGTGCGTAGGCGCGCTGGACGGCGTCTCCGTGGCCGGCGTCGGGGTAGACAACCTCGCGGACGTCGCCGCCGTGGCCGCGGACGGCCCGGGTCATCTCCAGGGACCGTTCAACCGGGACGACCGTGTCCTGCGCCCCGTGGACCACGAAGAGCGGCAGCCGCGCCAGGGACTCCGCGCGCAGCGGGTCTCCGCCGCCGCTTACCGGCGCGGCCGCGGCGAACTTCCCGGGACACCGCGCCGCCAGGTCCCAGGTCCCGTACCCGCCCATGCTCGCCCCGGTCAGCAGGACCGCGGTGTCATCGACCGGGTACTTCACCCGTACTTCGTCGACGACGGCCGTCACCTGGTCGCGGAACTCCGACCAGCTGGGCCGGTTCGGCTGCGGGGGATCCGGGCAGTGCGGTGACGCGACCACCCACGGCACCGTGAGTCCCTGCTCGATCTGCCCCGGCAGGCCGCCCCGCGCCGCACCGGAGGGATGGCCGCCGCCGTCACCGCCGCCGTGCAGGTAGACGATCACCGGCCAGCCCCGGCCTTCGGGGGGCCCGTCGGGCACCCACAGGACATAGTCCAGGCCGGGCCCTCCGGAGTGCACGACCCGCTGGCGTTCCAGCTTGATTTCGCCGCGGGGCAGGCCAGCCCGGCTCGCCAGCAGACCGTAGTCGACCGGCGGCTGGTCTCCGGCCAGTTCCCAGCCGCGTTCCCACCACCGCCCGCACTCCGGGCAGCGCCAGTGCGGGCCCCCGTCTCCCCAGGGCACGTCGCACGCGTGCGACCCGTCGCGCCGCAGGCCGTAGTCCGGTTCGTCCGCCATGGACTAAGGTCACCGGTCTCCGAGCCGGAGGTCAAGCACCCGCTGCCGCCAGCAGACGCGGGTACGGCCGCCGGCGCTAGTCCCGGCGGAGGATGGTTTCCTCGATCTCGGTGCCGCGGGCGGCGGCGAAGGATCGCTCGGTTCCGACGACCTGGAAGCCGGCTTTCTGCAGTACCCGCAGCGAGCCGGTGTTGTCGCTGGCCGCCCGGGCGTACAGCGGCCGGACGGGAACCACGGCGAGGAGAAGGGCCAGGGCCCGGCTGGCGATGCCGCGGCCCCAGGCGGCGCGGTCGATCCAGTAGGTGACCTCGGTTTCGCCGTCGATGACGAAGCTGGCGATGCTGCCGACCAGCTGGCCGTCGCAGGTGACCGCGCGATGGGTAATCCCGGGATCGTTCCTCACCCGGGCCTGATGAGCATCGAACGCGTTCCGGTCGTCCGGGTGGCCGGCGGTGAAGGCGGCCATCCGCACTGACTCGGGGTCGCGCATCTGGTCGAAGAGCGCGTCCAGGTCGGCATCCTCGACTGGCCGCAGTGCGATAACCGGCACCTGCCCGCCCTTCTCGGTCGTCGCGGGTGACCTTCCTCAGCGGACACGGTAGCGGTCTTGGGCGTGTCGGTCTGGCCGGCGTAGTAGAAAGGATTCCTATGGGACAGAAGACGGTCCGTTTCAGCGACCTGAGCGAGCAGCTCATCACCGAAGACAGTGCCCTCGTGCGCATCGTCGTGCACGAGCACCCCGAGCTGGACGGCCAGCCCGTCGAGATCGAGGCTCACCTGGACGAGGTGGAGGCCATCACGGACGCGGGGCTGCAGGTCGCCGTCGTTGACCTCTACGCGGCGGGGGAGACCGAGCCCCGGCGGGTGACCCTGGACGCCGCGGTCTTCGACAAGCTGGCCGCCGCCCGCCCGATGGCCGAGCTTCTCATCGCCGCCCGCCCCGCCCGGCGCGCCCCCAAGCCGCGGGCGGCCGCCGCGCCGGCCGCGGCGCCCGGCGAGCGGGACCGGATCGACTACAGCACGCTGGAGCATGCGGGCCAGCCGCACAAGGGCAAGACCACCGACGCCGAGAAGCGGCTGGTACGCGAGCACCTGGCCGAGATCAACCAGCGTCTCGCGGAGCAGGGCCTGCGGACGATCGACCTCCGGGATCCCGGTCACGTGGAGCGTTACGGGCTGGAGGAGCCGGACGCGGGCTGAGCGCCAGCGGACCGGCCAACGCGTAAATGACTGACCGCCC
Organism: Trebonia sp.; assembly: GCA_036406335.1. Lineage (GTDB taxonomy): Bacteria > Actinomycetota > Actinomycetes > Streptosporangiales > Streptosporangiaceae > Trebonia. The sequence continues at coordinate 1,004 of DASWUW010000142.1, read as the reverse complement.
GGCACGGTAGGGTCGTGACGTGGCGGAGGAGCTGCTAGTGACGGACCCGGAAACGGTAGGTCCGTACCGCCTGCTCCAGCGGCTGGGTACTGGCGGCATGGGGCAGGTTTACCTGGCCCGGTCGCCCGGCGGGCGCCTGGTGGCGGTCAAGGTCATCCGGCCCGAACTCACCGCCGAGCCCGGCTTCCGCGCCCGGTTCGAGCGCGAGGTGGCCGCGGCCCGCACCGTGAGCGGCATCTTCACCGCCCCGGTGGTGGACGCGGACCCGGCCGGGCCGCTGCCCTGGCTGGCCACCGCCTACGTGCCGGGCCCGTCGCTGGCCGACGCGGTCGCCGAGCGCGGCCCGCTGCCGCCCGGTGTCGTGCTCACCCTGGGCGCCGGGCTCGCGGAGGGGCTGCAGGCGATCCACGCGGCCGGGCTGGTGCACCGGGACCTCAAGCCGTCGAACGTGCTGCTGGCCGCCGACGGGCCGCGGGTGATCGACTTCGGCATTTCCCGGTCCGTCGACGCAAGCATGCTGACCCAGAGCGGGGCGATCCTGGGATCCCCGGGTTTCCTTTCCCCGGAGCAGGCCGAGGGCCAGGCCACCGGGACGGCGAGCGACGTGTTCAGCCTGGGCGCCGTGCTGGCGTTCGCGGCGTCCGGCGCGGGGCCGTTCGGCGGCGGGACGGTCGCGGCGCTGGTCTACCGGGTGGTGAACTCCGCGCCGAACCTGGCCAGGGTACCGGAGCGGCTGCGCCCGCTGATCGAGCGCTGCCTGGCCAAGGACCCGGCGGCGCGGCCGACGGCGGGCGAACTGCTGGCCTCGTTCGGAGCCGGACGGCAGGTGCCGGAATGGATCCAGCTGCCGCCGCCCGCGGGTCTTCCCGGCGGGGCGAACGGGACCGGCGACGGTCCCCGGACCTGGATTCACGTCCCGCCGCCGGCTGCGCGGGCCGTTACCCCGCCCGGCCCGGTCTACGGCGGGGCGGCCCCGGTCTGGCCCGGCTCCGGACCGCCGTCCC
>DASWUW010000141.1:0-8306 GCA_036406335.1 Trebonia sp. | reverse complement strand
GGCGGCGAGCTCCGCGATAAGGCTGGCGTGCAGTTCGTCCAGGCCCTCGTCGCGCTCGGACAAAGCCGCCGCTCCGGACCGGTCGCGCTGGTACCAGGAGTCGGCCGCCCCCCGCCACATTTCGGCGGCCAGATCGCCCATCCGCGCCACCAGGCCCCGGGCCCGCGGTGTGAGGTCGTCCTCGAGCAGGTGGCCCGCGGCGGCGCCGATGTGCACCACCAGGTCGTGGGAGCGCTCGAGCTCGGGCACGATCCGCAGCACCGAGAGCAGGAAACGCAGGTCGGCGGCCACCGGCGCCTGCAGCACGATCTCCCGGTTGGCCAGGCCCTCGACCTCGACGTACAGAGCGTCGATCACGCGGTCGCGCTCGACCAGGGTCAGGTAGGCGTCGTCATCTCCGTTGAGCAGCGCCTGGGTAGCCACGGGCAGGCCCTCGCCGACCATCGCGAACAGCTCGATGACCTTGCTCTCGATGGCCTCTAGTTCGTTGTCGAATTCCTGCCGGTGCTCGCTCATCCGCATCGCCGTTCGCTCATGGGCAAAGACTACGGACGGCGGGCGGCGCCCGGTCAACCAGGACAAGGCCGGAAAGTGAACCGGCCCCAGGGGAACCCCCGGGGCCGGTCCTGCCTGAACCAGACTCAGACCAGGAACTCCACCTTGGTGACCTGGCCGATGTCCGCGGTGACTTCCTGCTCAAGACGGACGTCGCCCGGAGCGAGGACCCGCAGCACCCACTCGCCGGGTGCGGCGAAGAAGCGGAAGCCGCCGTCTTCGCCTAGCGGCACCTCGGCCACGAACTCGTCGCCGGTACCGAGAAGCCGGGCGTAACCGCGGGAAAGCGGGACGCCGCCCGAGAGCACCTGTCCCTCGATGACCGCCTGGTTGCTCGCCTTGTCCTTGGTGATGGTCACGCCGCCCGCGGGGGCGCCGCAGCTGTCGTTGCTCACTTGCCCTCACCCAGCTCGATCGGCACGCCCACCAGCGAGCCGTACTCGGTCCAGGAGCCGTCGTAGTTCTTGACGTTCGGCAGGCCCAGGATCTCGTGCAGTACGAACCAGGTGTGCGCTGAGCGCTCGCCGATCCGGCAGTAGGCGATGGTGTCCTTGCTAAAGTCCACCCCCGCGTCCTCCTTGTACAGGGTGGTGAGGTCACCGTCGGACTTGAACGTGCCGTCCTCGTTGGCGGCCTTGGACCACGGGACGTTCTTGGCGGTCGGGATGTGGCCGCCGCGCTGCGCCGCTTCCTGCGGCAGGTGCGCCGGGGCCAGGAGCCGGCCGGCGAACTCGTCGGGTGAGCGCACGTCGACCAGGTTCTCCTTGCCGATCGCGTTGATGACCTCGTCGCGCTTGGCTCGCAGCGAGGCGTCCTGCTCGGAGGCGGTGTAGCTGGTCTTCTCCCGGGACGGCACGTCGGTGGTCAGCTCGCGCGAGTCGAGCTCCCACTTCTTACGGCCGCCGTCGAGCAGCAGCACGTTCTGGTGGCCGTAGAGCTTGAAGTACCAGTAGGCGTAGGCGGCGAACCAGTTGTTGTTGCCGCCGTAGAGAATCACCGTGTCGTCGTTGGAGATGCCCCGCTCGGAGAGCAGCGCCTCGAAGCCCACCTTGTCCACGAAGTCGCGGCGGACCGGGTCTTGCAGGTCTGTCTTCCAGTCGACCTTGACCGCGCTGGGGATGTGCCCCTTGTCGTAGGCGCTGGTGTCCTCGTCTACTTCGACGATGACGGTGCCAGGCGCACCAATACGGGCCTCGACGTAGTCGGCGTCGACCAGGACGTCGGAACGGCTCATGACTGAGAAACCTCCTTGAGCGGCCAGCCCCTAGCGGGCGGGCCGGATCCTTTGGATGAACAGGTACATCTGGCACCCCAGGCAGAAGTCGAAGGCTGCGTTGAGGAACGCTGCGGCCAGGGCGAACGCGGTGAAGACGATCCCGAGCACGGGCGCGCCGGCCGCGAAGCCGACCGTGCCGACGCCGGCGAACACCGCGCCTACGCCCTGGGAGAAGCGCGGCGGCGCCTCCGGCTCGGTCGCCGACGGCGGCCCGAGCCGCGGCCGGACCAGATAGCGGAAGATGAGCCCGTACGGGGCGAAACGCAGGCCGGCCAGCGCACCCACGGCGAACACCAGCGTCTGGGCGAACAGGAGCCAGCCGGCCGCGGCGCGGGAAACGCCGGAGATAAGCAGGACGGCCGCGACCACCACGGTGGTGATCGCCGCGCCGAAGCGCGGGCCGCGCGAGTCGATGGTCATCGGCATGCTCCAGATGCGGGTCGGGTCGGTAACTTCTCCGCCTGCCCGCGGCTGGCCGCGCTAGCTTCGAGCAGCGCTTGACCAGGCGGGGACGGCCGCGGGGGGCGGACACACCGCGGTCGCGACCCGGCAGAAGTCGACGGCCCGCCGCTTGGTGAGTATCTGCGCTGAAGGCACGTAACCGATGCTATTCGCCCGAAGGACCGCTGTCATCACCTGCGCTGACCACCCAGGGCCCATTGTCCTCTGATTTAGTGGGAAACTCAAGATGTCTCCCCACCTGGGCCAACGGCACGGCCGACCGCGATTAGCAGCTCGGCCTGGCGCGGCGGCCCCGAGGCGCGGCTGCTGATGCCGCCCGCGGCGTCGAGCACGAGCACGGTGGGAGTGGACAGCACGTGCAGCCGCCGGCTGAGGTCCATCCGCTCCGCCGCGTCGACCTCGATGAACGCCACGCCGTCGCGCTCCCGGGCCAGCTCGCTGAGCAGCTTCCGGGTCGGACCGCAGTAGGCGCAGACTTTGGTCGAGAACTGGACCAGGGTGACCCGGTCGCCGAGCGGCGCCCCCAGGTCGGCGGCGGTCAGTACCGCTCCGCTCGCCTCCGGGCGCTCGGGCCCGGTGGCGCGGGAGGAGTCCGGGCGGAACCGGCCCTGGCGCGCGCGCAGCGCGAGTCCCGCCGCGGACGCCGCGGCAAGGACGACCACGAGCGCTATCAGGCCACCGATCACGCCTACTGCAGCACCGCCGGGCCGGCCGGCATTCCCGGCCCGGCCGGGAGGCTTTCCCGATCAGGCCTTGACTTCGATCGCCTTCCCGTGCGCGAGGGTGACCTGGAAGGCGGCCACGTTCTTGCTGACCAGCGCGGCCGATCCGGGATACCAGACGGTGCCCTCGTCGTTGTCGGTCTGCCAGCCGCCTGCCAGCATGCGGTTCCCGGCCGCGTCGACCACCCAGAGCTGGCAGTCGGTCCCCACCGGGACACCGGTAACCTTCACCGCGAGCTGGGTGCCCCAGCCCATCGGGCGGTAGCCGACCGTGGCGGTCATCGTCCCCGACTGCCCGGCGGCGGTCAGCCAGGCGCCGTTGGGCGGGCCGACATACTGCGGCCCGATCGCCGCCGTGGGCGGGTGCGCCGGGCTCGAGCCAAGTCCTACACCGCCGAAGATGCCCGCGCCGATGACTAGTGCCGCCGCGATGCCGGCGGCGGCCTGCAGCCGGCGCCGGCGCCGGCGCCGGGCCGAGGTCAGGTCGAGCACGGTGGCCAGCAGCTCGCGCGGCGGCTCGGGAAAATCGCCCGGCCGGCCGGCCGGGAACGGCTCGTCGACCACGGCGAGCGCGATGGCTTCCTCGTTCGAGACCCGGGAAAGCAGGGCGGGCAGCCCGGCTAGCCCGGCGAGCTCGTCCCGGCAGTCCCGGCAGGTGGTCAGGTGAGCGTCCACCAGGGCCCGCTCGGCGGGCTCGATCGCGCCGAGCACGTAGACGCCGAGTGCTACCCGGGCCTCGGGGCAGTCCATGGTGCGGGGCGCCTGAGGGGGTATCCCTCCGTAGGACGACTGGCTCACGGCGCCAGCCCCCGTTCCTGGAGGGCCAGCTTCAGCGCCTTCAGCGCATAGTAAGTGCGAGATTTCACGGTTCCCGGCGGAATGCCGAGGGTGGCCGCCGCCTCAGCGACCGAGCAGCCCTTGTAGTAGGTCTCGACGATGACCGAGCGGTGGTCGGGCCGCAGCGACGCCAGGGCCTCGGCGACGGCCCACGACTCAAGCGTGCGGTCCGCGTCGTCGTGGGCCGGGAGTGTGTCAAATGCTTCCTGCCCGGTCTCGGGCGGCCGGGACTGGCGCGCCCGGTAGGCGTCGACCGCCAGGTTGCGGGCCACGGCGAACAGCCAGGGGCGCGCCGGACGGTCCGCCAGGGCCTCCGGATGACGCCAGGCCCGCACGATGGTCTCCTGCACTAGGTCCTCCGCCTTCTGCCTGTCACCGCTAGTCAGGTGCAGGGCGTACCGGAGCAGGGCGCCGCCGTGTTCGGCATAGAGCGCCCGGACAAAGGCATCGTCAGCCATGCGTTCGCCGCTGGCCGGTGCTGTGCTCGGCACATTAGGGAGAACGTCAGCTTCGGCCGACCGGTTCAATGGCGGCGGAGAATCTCGCTGCCCAGGTGGACCTGGCTCGGTACTCACAGTCACCGATATACCCGTTTTTGTCGCCTGAATGCAACCAGATCGCACCTATCGGTTACTTTCGGCGTTATTGGGGCTGATGTTTATTAGGGTTCTGAGGTGAAGCTCGTCACGTTTGCCGCCTAGATGACCTTATTCCGGACCAGGCGGGGCTAGCTTGGGCGATGAAGCTGTGACCTAGGGTGACTAACCGGCATATCAGCCGCCCGCGAAAGGCGGCAGCACTTCGATCACCGCACCATCGTCGAGAATGATCGACTCTGTGTCCGCACGGCCGGCCGGATCGGCGTTTACCAGGAACGATGACCGCGCGATGACGGCCGCCAAGCGGCGGTCAGGTTTCCGGCGAGCAACAGCGGCGTTAAGCGCATCACGCAGAGTGACCGCGTCCACGGACTCCTCGGGCTGCCCGGCGGCTTCTTTGGCTGCGGCCCAGTACCTGATGGTGACCTTGGCCATGTCGGATATCCTCACTTCAACGGGACCTGGGCGGTGTTGCCTCCGGGTCCTCTTTGTGTTTATACAGATAACAACGGGTTGATATACCCGTAAGACTGGAGGGCATCACGTGAGCGAACTGCTGTTGGTGACCGGCGTCCTTGAACCTTCATCCGAGGTTCTGCCCGCCCTGGGCCTGCTGCTGCACTCCGTCCGCGTCCTCCCCGCTGATGCCTCGGCGCTGGTAGAAGCGCCGCCGGCCGATGTAGTGCTAGTCGACGCGCGCCGCGATCTAGCCCACGCGAAGAGTATTTGCCGCCTGCTGCACACCACGGGCCTGGACTGTCCGATGCTCGCCATTGTGACCGAGGGCGGCCTCGCGGCGATCAGCGCCGAATGGAATGCCGACGATGTGATCCTGAACACAGCCGGCCCGGCCGAGGTAGAAGCCCGGCTCCGGCTGGCCACCGGGCGCCGGGCCCTGCGCGCCGCCGCGGACGCCCCGGACGAGATCCGGTCCGGGGACCTGGCCATTGACGAGGCGACTTACTCGGCGCGGCTACGCGGCCGGGTACTGGACCTTACCTTCAAGGAATTCGAGCTGCTCAAGTTTCTCGCCCAGCACCCGGGCCGGGTGTTCACCCGGGCCCACCTGCTGCAGGAAGTCTGGGGATACGACTACTTCGGCGGTACCCGGACCGTGGACGTGCACGTCCGGCGGCTGCGGGCCAAGCTCGGAGCTGAGCACGAGGCGCTTATCGGCACGGTGCGGAACGTCGGCTACCGGTTCGTGCCGGTGAAGGGTTTGCCCGAGGACCGGGACGGTATTGACCTGCTCGCGGCGGACACCGGGCTGCCGGCCGACCGGTGACCTGGTCGCCGCCTCCGGGGACGGCCTGGCACGACGGGCCGCTCTCCCCCGAACTGGCCGCCCGGGTTCAGGCCCTGGCTGAAGCCGCGACCCAGGCGGACGGAGTTGCTCCGCTGTCGGAGGATGCCCTGCTTCAGGTGCGGCACGGGAGCGGTCCCGGAGCGCGCGACCTGCTCCTGCTGGCGGCCGGGGACCGGCTGGCGGGCTACGCGCACCTCGACGCCCCGGACAAAGAAGCGCAGGACGGCGACGCGAGCGGAGAACTGGTCGTCCACCCTGGTTTCCGGCGCCGCGGTTACGGCACCGCACTTGTCTCCGCCCTGGTCACGGCGTCGAGCGGGGCCGGCCTGCGGCTCTGGGCGCACGGCGAGCGACCCGGCGCGGTCGCGCTCGCACAGTCGGCCGGCTTCACCCGGTTCCGGGCGCTGTGGCAGATGCGGATGCCGCTGGCCCGCGTGCCGGCCCAGTTCACCATTCCGCCCGGAGTATCGATCCGGGCATTCCGTCCCGGCTCAGACGAGGATGCCTGGCTGGCGGTCAACCGCCGCGCCTTTGCCCACCACCCCGAGCAGGGCGCGTGGACGCTGGCGGACCTCCGGCTGCGGGAAGCCGAGTCCTGGTTCGACCCGGCCGGGTTCTTCCTGGCTGAACGAGACGGCCGGCTTATCGGATTTCACTGGACCAAGGTGCACGCTGGCGACGGCGCGCCAGTCGGCGAGGTCTACGTCGTGGGCGTGGACCCAGGTCAGCAGGGCGGCGGCCTGGGGCGGGCCCTGACTCTGGCGGGCCTGGATCACCTGCGGCGGCTCGGGCTGGCGGACGTGCTGCTGTACGTGGACGAGGACAATACCGCGGCGGTCCGTATGTACACGGCGCTCGGGTTCAGCCGGTGGTCGACCGACGCGATGTACCGCCGGTAAGTTCAGCCAGCTCCCCGTCGGGCAGAATCCTTAGCGGTTCCGGAGGCCGAGAGCCTTATCCAGATCACTGTCCGAAAGCGGACCGTCACTTTCGGCGACAGTGGCCAGGACTTCGGAGTAGAGTTCGATTTCACCCAGCGCCACATCGTCGTGAACACGAAGGTCGACCTGCATGGGAATCGTGCTCACCTCACTCGCCCGGGCACTCGCTGCCTCGCCCCTCAGGTTACGTCGCGACACCATTCCTCCGCATGACCCATCGGGGCCATTCGCAGACCACCCTTATGTACCTAGTACCCGACTTCCCGGTATCGATTCAGTTGCTGAGCAGCGAAAATCAGTGATCCGGAGATGAGGATCTGTTCACTTCCGGCACTAGTCACGCCTCAGCGCCACCCGTCCCGTCAGTCACAGATATGTAATTATGTACGGAAGATGACCGAATGTCCTTGTATCTGAATGTAACTACCTGACTACAGCTTACGTCACGAGTTGCGCTGACGCCATGGGCCGGGGGGAGATGCACGCGGCGCCGGGGCCGCGATTGAGCTGGCCAGCCTCGGGTATAGCCAGCCGCGCCCACCACAAAGGCACCTGCATAGTCAAAACGCCACAACTGACGACTTTTATAACCAGACAAGTTGGGATATAACCGGACACTCAGTCATTTCGGTTGCGGACGGCGGTCTCCCGGAGAAGAGTCTGGGGCGTTAACTGCTGTGCTTCTGAACGCTCGAGCCGCGCCCGGACGACTCGACGGGCCGCACGAGGCCACCCGGGACGAGCCCTGGACCGGGGCCCGGACCGTTAAACTCTGGACATCGTCCCCGCAGACCTCTCAGGACCCAAGATTCTCGTGATGCCATGAATGAAAACAGTGACCTCCTGCCGAACCTGCTGCACGAAGAGTTCGAGATGCAGATGCGCGGCTACAGCCGCCGCCAGGTCGACGACTTCGTAGCGCGCCGCAACAACGAGATTCGGGAGCTTGAGCAGCGGCTGTCCCGGTCCCTAGACGACTCCGAGCACCTGCGCCGCGAACTCTCCACCGTGCGTCAGCAGGCCCTCTCCGGCAGGCCCGCGCACGAGGAGGTCAGCGAGCGGATCTCGCAGATTCTCAAGCTGGCGGACGACGAGGCCAGGGCGCAGAAGGGCCAGGCCGACGACGACATCTCCAAGCAGCGGGCCGATGCGCACCAGGAGTCCGAGCGAGTCCGGGCCGACGCGCGGGAGCAGGCCGAGCGGATGCTGACCGCGGCCCAGGAGCAGGCGGAGCAGACCATCTCCGCAGCCCGCAACGAGGCTGACAAGACCCGTACGGCCGCGCGGACCGAGGCCGACCGGCTGACCGGCGAGACCCGCAAGAAAGCGGACATCGCCCTGGCCCAGGCCAAGGCGCAGTCCAAGCGGGTCCTGGACGAGGCCACCGCCCGCGCCACCGCTGTGCACGACGGCGCTGAGCGCAGGCTGAACCTGCTCAGCACCAGGCACTCCGAGACGGTCCGGCGCCTGACCGACATCCTGGAAGGCGTACAGGGCCTGGTCGCCGGGGAGGCGGCCCGGATGTCGCTGGAAGAAGAGGTCAACCAGACCGTCAGCCGGGCCGTCCGCCTCGCCGACGCGGACGCCGACGCCGACGCCGCTCCCGGC
>DASWUW010000140.1:0-2812 GCA_036406335.1 Trebonia sp. | reverse complement strand
GGCAGGCCGCCGTCCGGCCCGGCCGCCTGGGCCGCCGCGTTTACGAGGGCCGCCACGTCGGCCGCCGCGGTCACCTTGGCGCCGGCCGCGGCCAGCCCGCTGGCCAGGCCGAAGTGGTCGGCGCCGAGCACCGTGAACGAGCCGGGCACCTGGTCGGCTACCGGTACCGAAGTCCACTCCACCCCGAACAGGGAGTCGCGGATGCTGCCCCGCGCCGGTTCCAGCTGGCCGGCCGCGACCGGCCGTCCGACCAGCGATTTCACCGTGGCGACGGGGGTACCGGCGGGGTCGGCGAGGGCGAGCGACAGCGCGCCGCCGGCGTCCCGGCCCAGCCGGACCCGCAGGGACCGCGCGCCGGCCGCGTAGAGTTCCACCCCGGTCCAGGCAAACGGCAGCACGATCCCGGCCGGCTGGTCTCCCGCTTCCGGCGGGGCCGGAGCGGCCAGCGCGGCCGCGTGCATCGCGGCGTCGAGCAGCGCGGGGTGCAGCCCGAACGCGCTCGCGCCGGAAGCGGTCTCCTCGGGCAGTGCGACCTCGGCAAACACCTCCGAGCCGCGGACCCAGGCGGCCCGCACCCCGCGGAACGCCGGCCCGTAGCCGTACCCGGCCGCGGCCAGGCCCTCGTAGAGCCCGGCGATGTCGGCCCGCTCAGCCCCGGCCGGGGGCCAGCTGAGGAAATCGGCGGCAGGCCCGGCGGCAGGCCCGGCGGGGGTGACGAACCCGCTGGCGTGCTGCGACCAGGGGGTCCCGGCGCCTGCGCCCTGGGGAGCCGCGGGCCGGGCGTGCACCGTCACCGGCCGCCGCCCGCGGGGATCGGCGCCGCCCACGGTGACCTGGACCTGAACGGCGCCGCCGTCGGGGATGACGAGCGGGGCCTGCAGCGCCAGTTCCTCGATCCAGGGGCACCCGGCCTGGTGGCCGGCCACCGCGGCGAGTTCCACGAACGCGGTCCCGGGCAGCAGCACGGTGCCGCGCACCGCGTGGTCGGCCAGCCACGGCTGGTCCTTGACCGACAGCCGCCCGGTGCTGATCAGGCCGTCACCCGCGGCGAGCTCCAGGGTCGCCCCGAGCAGCGGGTGCCCGGTCGCCCCCAGCCCGGCGGCGGGCAGGCCGGCCCGGCCCGCCGCGGCCGGCTTGGCCCAGTAGCGCTGGTGCTGGAACGGGTAGGTCGGCAGCTCGGCCCGCTGGGCGCGGGGCAGCACCCGGTCCCAGCGGACCGCGGCCCCCGTCACCTGGGCCTCGGCCAGGGAGGCGAGGAGCCGGGCGGGTCCGCCGTCGTCGCGGCGCAGGGTGCCCCCCACGGCGGCGTCGATGTGCAGCTCGTCCAGGGTCTCGCGGACCGCGGGGCCGAGCACGGGATGCGGCGACGCCTCCAGGAAGACCCGGTGCCCGGCGGCGGCCAGCCCGCGGACGGTGCGCTCGAACTCCACCGGGGCCCGCAGGTTCGCGTACCAGTAACGGGCGTCAAGTTCCGGCCCGGCGAGGAACTCCCCGGTCATCGCCGAGATCATCGGGATGCGGGCCGGCCGGGGGCTGATCCCGTCGAGCGCGCTCAGGATCCGCGCCCGGAGCTCTTCGACCTGGGGGCCGTGCGAGGCGTAGTCGACCGGCAGGACCCGGGCCCGCACGCCGTCGGCCGCGCACGCGGCGACAAGGGCGGCGACCGCGTCCTTCTCGCCCGAGACCACGGTCGCCGACGGCCCGTTGACCACGGCCACCGACAGCCGGCCGTCCCCGCCCGCGGCCGCTATCCGCTGGGTGACGGCGCTGGCGGACTCGGCCACCGAGGCCATCGCGCCCCGTCCGGCCAGCGCGGTCAGCGCCTGCGAGCGCAGCGCGACCACCTGAGCGGCGTCGCGCAGCGTGAGGATCCCGGCGACCGCCGCCGCGGCGATCTCGCCTTGCGAGTGCCCGACGACCGCGTCCGCCCGCACCCCGGCCGCCTCCCACACCGCGGCCAGCGACACCATGACCGCCCACAAAGCGGGCTGGACGACGTCGACCCGGCTGAGCGCGGCCGCGTCGGCCAGCACGTCGGGCAGCCGCCAGCCGGTGAACGGCTCCAGCGCGGCCGAGCACTCGGCCAGCCGGGCCGCGAACACCGGTGACGCGGCTTGAAGTTCAAGTCCCATGCCCGCCCACTGGCCGCCCTGGCCGGGAAACACGAGCACGGTCTTGCCGGTCCTCTGTCCCGGCGCGACCAGCCCGCTGACCACGCCCGCGGCCGGCTCGCCCGCGGCGACCGCGGCCAGCCCGGCCGACAGCTCGCTCAGGTCCGCGCCGGTCACCACCGCCCGGTGCTCGAACTGCGACCGGGTCGTGGCCAGGGACCAGGCGACGTCGGCCGGGTCCAGCCCGGGCCGGTCCCGGGTCCAGGCGGCCAGCCGGGCGGCCTGCGCGGCCAGGCCGGCCGCCGAGCGCGCGGACAGCGCCCAGGCGGACACCGGCGTGCCGGTCCCGAGCACGGAGGCGGCGTTGCCGGCCGCGGACGGATCGTCCGGGCTGTCGTCCGCGGCCGCTGGAGGAAGGGGTGCGTCCTCGATCAGCACGTGCACGTTCGTTCCGCTGATTCCAAACGACGAGACCCCGGCCCGGCGCGGGCGCGCGCTCTCCCCGCCGGCCTCCCCGCCGCCGCCCCGCCCGGCCGGCCACGGCACCGCCTCGGTCAGCAGCCTGACCTCCCCGGCCGACCAGTCGATGTGCGGGGACGGCTCGTCGGCGTGCAGGGTCGGCGGCAGCAGCTCGTGCCGCAGCGCCAGCACCATCTTGATGATCCCGGCCACCCCGGCCGCCGCCTGGGTGTGGCCGATGT
>DASWUW010000139.1:0-9393 GCA_036406335.1 Trebonia sp. | reverse complement strand
TGGCGGCGGTGCTGCCGTTGCCGCCTGCCCTGACGGCCCGGCCGGCTAACGGCCGCCCGGCGCGTCGGCCGGCAGGACGCCGGCCGCCTCGGCCGGCAGGACGCCCGCCGCCTCGGCTTGGGGGTCGACGGCGTCGGAGCCGTCGCCGTCGCCGAAGATCCGCCAGCCGCCGCCGCCGGCCTGCTTGGCCTCGTACATGGCCAGGTCGGCGTGCATCAGCAGCACGGACAGGCTCGCGTCGGGCGGGCACTCGGCGATGCCGACGCTGACGCTGTAGGCCAGCGGCTTCCCGTCCCGGCCGAGGGCCCGGCCGGGCGGCCGGATCAGCTGATCGCCCAGCTGGATCGCGCGCAGGCTGGTGATACCCGGGACCATGATGATGAACTCGTCGCCGCCGTAGCGGCCGACGATGTCGTCCGGCCGGGTGTGCTCACGGCACACCTGGGCCAGCTCGGCCAGCACCCGGTCGCCCGCGATGTGACCGTGGGTGTCGTTGATCTCCTTGAACTTGTCCACGTCGATCATCAGCGCGGCGAAGGGCTTGCCGGTCCGCTGGGCGTGGACGAAGGCGGCCTCGGCCGCCTCCATGAAGTGGCGCCGGTTGTACAGGCCGGTGACGCCGTCGACGGTGGCCAGCTCCTGGTACCGGGTCGCGAGCCTGCCGTAGTCGCGCAGGGCAAGGTACTGGCGCGTGCTGACCATGAAGGTCAGCAGCAGGGCCCCGACCAGGATGCCGCCCAGCGGGTCGAACCGGACCTTGTGCAGGCCGACCGCGGCTAGCAGCAGGTAGCAGGTCACGATGGCGAAATAGGGCAGCGGGGACGGCCGCGCGGGCACGGCCGCCTGCGGCGGCACCGGGACTCCGGTGGGCTTGCTCCGCAGCCGGCAGGCAGCGGAAAGGCTGAGGGCGGTCAGCGCCAGCATCCACAGCGTGTCGACCGGGTCGCCTCCGAGGTAGCTGGAGTGCACGGTGATGTAGTCGTAGGTCACGTCGGCCGCGATGAACGCCAGGATGCCAACCGCGAAGATCCGCACGGACAGCACCGACGCCGGCGGAATGCGGCGCCACAGGGCGGACAGGGTGCCGAACAGCAGCAGCAGGTCGCCGACCGGGTACGCGTAGGTGACGAGGTTAACCAGGTCGAAGTGCGGGCCCGAGGCGACGGCCGGGCCGAGTGCCACGTACCAGATGAGTACCGCCCCGCCGACAAATACCGTGCCCATGTCCAGCAGGCGCCGGGCCCGCTCCGAGGCCGACGAGCGACGGCGGCCGCGGGTGGAGAGCAGGCTGGAAAAAGCGACCAGGTAGAAGCTCAGGTAGGCCGCGTCGGCCCAGGTCGGGTAGGCCCGTTCGTGCAGCACCACCTCGTAGAACAGCTGCAGCAGGTCGCCCAGCATGTACAGCGCTATCGCGACCGCCAGGCGGCGCCACCCGCGCCGCTGCTGCCGTCCCAGGTCGGTACGCTGCGACACCCGCCAGGAGAGCACGACTACGGCGATGTTCACCGGGAGGAGGGCCAGGTCGCCGATGACCGCCTGGTGCTGGTGCCCGCCCCAGCGGAACACCTGCCACAGGCCGTAGACCGCCAGCATGACCAGCGCGGCCGTCAGCGTGCCCGCGCCCACCGGCTCCGTCACCCGGCGCAGCCCCCGGGCCGCCCGGCCCGCGATCCCGCCGGCCGGCCCGCGGAAGTAGGGCGCGCGGGCCGGCGGCAGGGGACGCGGGTAGCCGGACGGCGCCAGCCGCAGCATGCTGCGGACCGGGTCGCGCATCCACTCGGTGAAGGCGGCGGCGGACATCGGCCGCCCGAGGTAGAACCCCTGGCCGGTGTCGCACCCGAGCGCCCGCAGCTCGGAGGCGATGGCGGCCGACTCGACGCCCTCGGCCACCACCTTGACCCCGAGCTGGTGGGCCAGGTCGATGGTGGTGCGGACGATCGTGCGGAAGCTGGTGCTGCTGATGATCGGCCGCACGATCGACCGGTCCAGCTTGAGCTCGTTGATGGGCCAGCCGCCGAGGCTCTCCAGCGAGGCGTAACCCGTCCCGAAGTCATCCAGCGAGACCTGAACCCCGAACTCGGCCAGCTCGGCGAAGAACCGGGTACTGGCAGCGGTGGTGCCGGTCTCCTCGCTTACCTCGAGCGCCAGCATCGGGCCGGGTACCTGCTCCTCGTGCAGCACCAGGGCGACCGCGGCCGGGAAGTCGGGATCGGTCACGCAGCTGGGCCCGATGTTGACCGAGACCGGCACCACCCACCCGGCGGCGGCCCAGGCCCGGTGCTGGACCAGCGCCTGGCGCAGCATGACCAGGCTGAACTCGCGCATCAGCCCGAGCTCTTCGGCGATCGAGGTGAACTGGGCCGGCTGCAGGGTCCCGAGTTCGGGGTGCTCCCAGCGGGCCAGCAGCTCGGCGGCGGCCAGCCGTCCGGTAGACAGCTCGATCTCGGGCTGGTAGTGGCCGATCACCTGGCCTTCTCGCAGCGCGCGGGGGAACTCCGCGTGCAGCCGAGCCGTCATTTCGTCGGCTTGGTATGCCATCCTTTGCTATCGTCCCCTCGGTCCCGCCAGCGCCCTGTTGTTACACACAATGTAGTCATTCTCATCGTGTTCTGTAAGACCGGAGCGCCGGCGCGGTGTTTAGCGCACCGGACCGAGAGTGACCGTGAGCTGGGCCGGGTCGCCGCTGGAGACCGCTCCCGACTGGTTGACGCCGCCGTCCGGGGTCACGTCGTCGTACGGGAAGGCGTATCCGAGACCGCCGGAGACCACGCTGTGCACGATCCGCGCGTAGTGGTTGGTGGTCGCGTCGGCGTAGTAGGCGCCGGGACCCGTCCCGTCGGGCTGGTCCGCGGCGGTGAGCAGGGTGCTGCGGTTGAACGCGGCTGCCAGCCGGGGGATGACCGCCAGGGCCGCGCCGCTCGCCCCGCCGGTGCCGAACGGCCCGGTGGAGCAGCTGAAGATGTCGGCCGTGACCGGCCGGCCGAATGACCCGACGCCGGGGAAGACGAGTTGCCCGCCGGTCACCTGGCCGGTCACCTGGCCGTAGGACGCCTGGGTGTCGACGGTGAGGGGGGCCGCCGCGTACTTCTCCCAGACCTGGCTGACGTAGCCGTCGTAGTAACCGGACAGCAAAGACGGGTTGCGGACGATGCCGTTCTGCGGGCTCAGCGCCCGCAGGCGGGCGCCGCCCGCGGTGACGATCAGGTCGGTCCACGGGTTCCCGTCGGCGGCCTGCTGCGCGGTCAGGCCGGCGCACACGGCGTCCAGTCCGCCCGCGGGCAGGCCGCCGACCGACTGCGTGCCGCCCGACGTGTCGGTCAGCGTCAGGCCGATCGGGAGGGCGGCGAAGTCGACCATGCTGATGTTGGCGAACAACTGGGACGAGTTGTAGGTGAACTCGGCGAAATCCCACTGCAGGCCGATGTTGGGGTCGGACGGGTTGGTGACCGAGGGCTCGATCAGCGCCGGGCCGGGGTTCAGCAGGAAGGTGAGCGGGGTGCGGACGGAGAACCACAGCCGCGCGCCCGCCAGCCGCGGCACGGTGACCGTGACCGGTGCGCCGCCGGAGGGGCCCAGCCGGATCGCGCAGTCCGCGGCCAGGGGCGAGGCGGCCGTCCCGGCGGCCGGGGAGGCCGGGTAGTAGAGCGTCTGGCCGTCCGCCTCCAGCAGCGCCAGCGCATTGCCGTTGTCGAGCGCCAGGCCGGTCACGAACGCGTACACGGCGTCCGCGCCGGTGTTGTTCTGGATGCCGAACGAGACCGTGCTGGACGTCGCGGCCAGCCGTACCGCCTGCTGGCCGGCCGGGCCGCCGGCGGAGCGGCGCAGCTCGGGCAGGCCGAAGCCGAGCAAGGGCAGCGCGGCCGCCGCGGCCGACCCGGTGAGCATGTTCCTGCGGGAGATCTTCATGGCCTGACGGTAACGACTTCATAACCGGCGGCTGGTAGCTTTAAGCAGCGCTTAAGGGACAGCTCAGTAGCCGATAAGGCAGAGCCGACGAGACGAGGTAACCGCGTGGAAACATCTGCTGCCGATCATGGGGGGATGCAAACGCGCCTCCTCAAGATCGGGTGCGACTTCACCTATGTCGCCGCGATCCCCACGCCGGTGGTTTTCCAGGTCCAGCCGCTCTGGTCGCCGCTGATCACCCTGGAAGGGCCGCAGTGGGTGACCGATCCCGCGGTGCCGGTCCGCGGCTACACCGACCTGTACGGGAACCCGTGCGTGCGCGCGGTCCTGCCCGCCGGGAAGTCGCACTTCGGTTACCAGGCGCTGGCCGTGGTACCCGACGCGACCGAGGAAGCCGACGAGGACGCCCCGGAACTCGCGCCCGACGACCTGCCCGACGACACGCTCATCTACACGCTGCCCAGCCGGTACTGCCTGCCCGACGTGCTCGGGGCCGAGTCGTGGTCCCGCTTCGGCGCGATGGCCCCCGGCTACCGCCGGGTCCAGGCCGTCTGCGACTACGTGAACGGCCATCTGACGTTCCAGTACGGCAGCTCTACGCCGCAGTCCAGCGCGGTGGACGTCAACCTGGCCGGCCGCGGGGTGTGCCGGGACTTCACCCACCTGGCGATCTCGTTCTGCCGGGCGCTGAACATCCCGGCCCGCTACGTCTTCGGCTACCTGCCCGACATGGACGTGCCGCCCGACCCGGCGCCGATGGACTTCGCCGCCTGGATGGAGGTCTGGCTAGGGGACCGCTGGTGGACCTTTGACCCCCGCAACAACATCCGGCGCAAGGGCCGGGTAGTGATCAGCCGGGGCCGCGACGCCTCCGACGTCGCGATGGCCACGACGTTCGGAGGGCCGCTGCTTGAGTCGATGCTGGTCGAGGCGGAGGAGGTGGCCGGGTAACGACCTGGCCCCCGGCCCCGAGCCGCCCTACTTCTTAAACGCGTCCCGCACGTTCTTGCCGGCATCCTTAACCTGCTCGCCGACCTGTCCCCCGGCGCCCTTGACCCGGTCGGTCCGGCCCTCGGCCTCCATGCGGCGGTCGCCGGCCGCCCGGCCGGCGTTCTGCTTGGCCTTGCCCTTGCCCATGGTGAACCGGTTACGCAGCTTGTCCATAAAACCCATGTCGCGCCTCCTCGATGCGATATGTCGTATTAGCTGCCCCGGATCGGACCCGCTAACCTTCCGGCCCGCGCCAATATCCCCGACTGCGCTGCTGTCCCCGACTGTGCTGCCTAGCTGCCGGAAGACCGCAGGTCGCGCCGGGCCTCGTCCGCCAGCTGGTGAATCTGCTGCTCGGTCTGCGTCAGCGACGCCTCGGCCTGCGCGGTGCGCTCGGCCGCCCGCCGCTCGGCCCGGGTCGGCTTGTGGTTGATGCGCGCCGGCCGCGGTGTCCTGCGGAAAAGCCTCATGATCTGGTCCTTTCGGGAACGCCTGCGGTTAAAAGAGTTCAAAGAGCACGCACTTGCTACCCCGCCCCACCCGTTCCATGCCCGGCGGACAGGCCCGCACCCGGGCTAGGTCCAGGGCACCCAGCGGGTACGGATGGTGAGCCCCCCCTCGGGGCGGCCCCCGGCCAGCGCGGCGGTCCGCAGGCAGAAGTGCGACCACATGTTGAGCTGGATTTCCTTGGCCAGCCGGAGCTTGTTGTAGAGCAGGGCGGACTGCCGGTCGCCGGCCCGGGCCCAGGACTCGATCTCGAAGTGCAGCGCGTCGCCGTCCGGTTCGACCCGGAACTCGATCTCGCCCGCCTCCAGGTGGCCGTCCAGCGTCGCCAGCCGGAAGGACGTCTTGTCCCGGTGCACCACCCGGACCGGCCCGTCCCACGGTCCCGGCATCCGGACCACGAATTCGTCGCCCTCCCGCACCCCGCCGTCGCGGCCGCGGGTCTTGCGGAACTCCGCCATCTCGGGCGACGCCTGGTTCAGGCTGCCGGAGACCAGGTCCGTCAGCGCCGCCGGGGTCAGCTCGCTGCCGACGATCCGCACCCCGTAGGTGCGGTGCAGCAAGGGGCCGACGCCCGCCGCGAGCGGCTGCAGCCGCTCCGCGAACGCGCTGGTGTCGTAGTCGGCCCGGGGCAGGTCGTCGGCGCGGGTGCCCTGCTCCTCCGAGCGGTGCAGCGGGGTCGTACGCCACATATAACGCCAGCTGACTATGGCGATCCCGGCCGGCCAGCCGAGGACGGTCCTTACCCGGGCGTAGCGGTCTGCCGTCGTCATGCGTAAATGCTCGCACAGTGGGCAGCCAGAACGCTAACGAAGGTTCACGGCTACGGGGAGACTGATGAGGTTGATCGAGTTGCTGCGCAAGACCGCGATGTGCAGCCGGTTCTGCTACGTGTCGTCGCTCAGCAGCATCGCGCTGTGCATCGGCCTGTGGATCCGGGCCAAGACCGTGGACCAGGATGAGCGCGGCAACGCCGAGCGCCGGGCGCTGTTCGTCGGCCTCTGGCCGCCGATGTTCTGGCTGATCGGCCACTCGATCAAGGAGAGCGGGTTCTAGGTGCCGGAGGATCTGCTCGGCCGGGTCAACGAGCGCGGGGCGCTGAGCAAGCTGCCCGGGCTGGCGGTCAACTACGACCCGGCGCAGGCTCCGGAGGACGGCGCCGTCTCCGCCGTCACCGGGCACTGGCACGTCGACGCCGGCGCCACCGTGATCGGCCGCGAGCAGCCCGGTGCCCCCGAGCCCGGCGGCCCCTGGGAGACCGCGTGCCGCCTGGTCCGCCGGTACGAGTTCGCCGACGCCCGGATCCTGCGCGGCGTCTACCGCGGGGACGGCGAGCTGCTGGGCCGGGACATGCTGCTCGAGGCGCGCTTCTTCGGCCTCCGCTTCTACGTCGGAGTCCGGGTCACCGCGGTCATCGACGAGGAGCGGGACTCCGGTAACGGCCCCGAGCGGGTCTGGGGCTGGTCCTACCAGACGCTGGAAGGCCACCTGGAGCAGGGCCGGCTCAACTACGAGGTGATCAAGAACCTCAAGAACGGACTGGTGACGTTCCGGGTCGCCGGGTACTCGCGGCGGGCG
Organism: Trebonia sp.; assembly: GCA_036406335.1. Lineage (GTDB taxonomy): Bacteria > Actinomycetota > Actinomycetes > Streptosporangiales > Streptosporangiaceae > Trebonia. The sequence goes on along the minus strand of DASWUW010000139.1, from coordinate 2,415 downwards.
CCGATCCCGAACCCGGTGATCCGGCTGGGCTTCATCATCTTCGGCCGGTGGACCCAGCGGCGCTTTTACCGCAACATCCAGGCCCGGATGGCCAGCCTGGTCCGGGCTGCCCAGCGCGGCCAGCCGCTGCCCGAGCCCCTGGTCCGGGAGGACGGGATGGTGCTGGCCCCGTCGGGCGCCCGGCCGCACCCGCTGGAGCACCTGGCTCGCGCCTGGATGCACCCGGGCAACTAGAGAGCCCGGGTAACTAGAGGAGAAGGCAATGGCAACCAAGACGGCGCAGGACTACATCGGTATCTACCTCAACGACCACCTGGCCGGCGCGACGTCGGGCATGGAGCTGGCCCGGCGGATGGCGGGGGCGGCCGACCCCGGGTCCGAGTCCGCAGTCCTGCTGCAGAAGGTGGCGGACGAGATCGCCGCGGACCGGGCCGCGCTGATCGCGATGATGAACGCGCTCGGCGTGCCGGTCCGCGGCTACAAGGTGTTCGCGGCCTGGGCGGGCGAGAAGGCGGGCCGGGTCAAGCTCAACGGCCATCTGCTGTCCCGGTCTCCGCTCAGCGACCTGGAGGAGACCGAGATCCTCCGCCTCGGCGTCGCCGGCAAGGCGGCCGGGTGGCGCACCCTGCGCACGCTGGCCGATACCGACTCCAGGCTCGACGCGGCGCAACTGGACGCACTGCTGGCGAAGGCTGCCCGGCAGGAGGGCGAGCTGGAGGACCTGCGCGTTCGCGTCGCGGACGGCGTCCTCAGCAACTGGAGCAAGTGACATGCCTACCGTTTCCCGGTCCTTCAGCGTCAGCCCGCCCCCGCAGGCCGTCCTGGAGTACCTGGCCGACTTCGGCCACGCCGAGCAGTGGGACCCGGGCACCGTGTCCTGCGCCCGCAGCGACCCGGGGCCGGTGGCGGTCGGCGCCACCTGGCACAACGTCTCCAAGGTGGCCGGGGTCAAAACCGAGCTCACCTACACCCTGCAGCGGATCACCGGCGACACGCTCGTCTTCGTCGGCCAGAACAAGGGCGCGACCTCGACCGACACCATCACCGTGCTGCCCGAAGGGGCCGGCAGCAGGCTGACCTACCAGGCCGTTCTGGAGCTGCACGGCGCGTCGGCGCTGCTGTCCCCGGCCATGAAGCTCGTCTTCGAGAAGGTCGCCAGCGACACCGAGCGCCAGCTCACCCAGGTCCTCAACGCACTGCCCGCGGCCGCCGCGGGACCGCAGGTTTCCTGACGCTGGGAGAGCCGGCCACCGCCCGTTCGGCGCGCTCTTGCCAGTGAGCGGAACGGGCCGGGGCCGGCTCTCCGCCGCTAACAGGTGCCGTTTTTGTTCCAGGCACCGGAGGCCCCGCCGGGAACCTCGTCGTAGTTCCACTGGTTGGCGGTCCAGTTGGCGCCCTGGTAGGAGACCTCGTTGCCCGCGGTGTAGGCCGCGTTGCCGACCCAGGCCGTGGCGCACGAGCCGGACGGGCTCGAGGTGGTCACCGTCGGGGTCGGCGTTGGCGTCGGCGTGGGCGTGCCGCCGCCTCCGCCGCCGCCGCTGGTCCCGCCGCTGGTGAACGGCTGGAACGCCCGGGTGAAGGCCCCGTCGGCCTGGGGCGGTCCGCCGCTGCAGGTAGACGACGCGTAGCCCGCGTTGGGGCAGCCGTTGTTATCCCGGCCCTGGGCCCAGTCGGAGACCCAGGCGATGCCCTTGGACGCCGCGTAGGACTCGATGGTGGCGGCGTCCGCGACCGTGGTGATTTCTCCCGGACTGTCGTTCTGGCCGATCATCGGGGTGTTGCCCAGCTTCGCGTAGGCGGCGCCCGCGGAGATGCCGTAGCTGCCCTCCAGCTGGGTCGCCACCGCGTCCAGGGCCTGGTTGGCCGCGGTGCCCATCTCGGTCCCGGAGGACCCGTAGTCCATCGTCATGATGTTGACGATGTCCGGGGTGAACCCGTTGGCCTTCGCCGTGTTCAGTACGTTCTGCCCGTCGGAGGTCAGCCCGGTGGGCAGCGCGGGGATCGTGTAGGTGATCTCCAGCTGCCGTCCGCTTCCGCCGGCCCACAGTCGCACCTGGTCCAGCGCCTGCGCGGTAAGCGCCAGGTCGGCGTTGCTGCTCTGCTCGTTCGACTCGATGTCGAAGTCCAGGTGGCTGACGTTGAAGGTGGTGACGACCGACTCGACCTGGGCCGCCATCGCGGCGGCGGACGAGCACTGGGAGCCGAGGCCGCTGCCGTCGGTATCGACCGTGTAACCGCCGAACGAGATGCTGACGTCTCCGCCCTCCGCCTGCAGGGCGGAAACCTGCGACTGCCAGCCGGACTGGTTCGGCAGTGACCACTGGCAGCCGGCGCCGTTGACGAAGGCCAGGGTGAAGAACTGGGTGCCGTAGCTGGCCGCGACCGTGGTGAGCGTGGTGTTGCTCAGCCCGGTGT
>DASWUW010000138.1:0-5309 GCA_036406335.1 Trebonia sp. | reverse complement strand
CGGCCGACGGCCCCGCGTAACGTCGCATAGCGTCGGCTGCGGCGCCCAGGAAACGCACCACGGCGGCTGCCTGTTCTGGCGTGAGCTGGGCCGCGGCCAGATCGATGTCGGCCAGCAGTGGCCGCAGCGCCTCCCGCGTCTGGTCGGTCGATTCCTGGGTCACGCTGATTGTCTGGCGGCGACGGTCCTGCGGGTGCGGCGACCGGTAGACGTGACCGCTGCGTTCCAGGCGGTCGACGAGGGCCGTAGCGCTCGCGCTGGCGATACCCAGCCGCTGGCCGAGCTGCACCGGCCCGAGCGGCTCGCCTGCCGACGTCAGGTGCTGAAGAGCGGCGACTTCGGTGGTACCGATGCCGAGACGGCGAGCCAGGGCGAGCGTGGCGCCGTAACTCGCCTGCTGCACCTCGCGCAGCGCCCGGGCTGGCCCGGGCAGCTCCGGGCGGCTCTCTTGCTCCGGCCTGGTCACCGGGTCATGTTACCGTGACTAGTAGCTAGCTAGACTAGCTACTAGATAAGCGAATGATTTCCCGGGAGAGGACCTCACGATGACAACGCCAGCGCCCGATTTCGCGAGTGCGGAGGAGTACCGGGAATCTAACCGGCGTATGGCCGGGTCGATACTGGCCGCCGAGCCGGCGCCCTACACCGACGGCGGCTACGTTCGCCGGGTCCTGGAGATCCGCGGCCGGGTCAGCGGGAAAGCGCACCTGGTCCCCATCGCCGTGATTACTCTCGCCGGATCCAGGTATGTCGTCTCCCCGGTCCGTCAGCGCAACTGGGTCCGGAATCTGCAGGCCGACCCGCGCTGCATCGTGCGGTCCCGGGATACCGGCGAACCGGTCCGTGCGACCTTCCTCGACGACAACGGCCGCGTCGCCGAAGTCGTCTCCACCTATATCGCCCTCATGAACGCTCCCTGGGCCGTCGCGCAGTTTCCCTTTCCCGCTGACGCCGGCCGCGCTCAGATCGAAGCCGCCGCCGCCGGGGTCGCCGTGTTTCACCTTGACCCGGACGACTAGCCCCGCCTCCGGCGTCCTTCATTACCCGCCGCCGCGGCTGCAGTGCCAGCCGCCGTCGGTGCCGTCCGGTCTTTGTGCCCGCCGTCGGCGGAGTACGATCGCCCCGTGACGTCAGGCGAATGGGGCGGGAAAGACATCGAGTCAGGCGAGCCCCCGAAGATTGACACGTCCGAGGCCCATTCGGCCCGGATCTACGATTACATCCTCGGCGGCAAAGACAACTTCGAGGCCGATCGCCGGGCCGCCGAAGCCGCGGTCGCCCGCAATCCGAATATGGCTGCCGGGATGCGCGCCAACCGCGCCGTGATGCGGCGGATGACCGCGTACCTGGCGGGCAAGGCTGGCATCAGGCAGTTCCTCGACATCGGCACGGGCCTGCCCACCAGCCCGAATATGCACGAGATCGCCCAGCGGATCGCCCCTGATTCCCGGGTCGTCTACGTGGACAACGACCCGATCGTCCTGGCCCACGCCCGCGCGCTGCTCGTCAGCACCGCCAAGGGTGCCTGCACTTATATCGACGCCGACGCGCGCGATCCCGAGGGCATCCTGGCCGATCCCGCGCTGAGCGGCACGATCGACCTGTCCCGGCCGGTCGCGCTGATGCTGTTCGGCATCGTGCACTTCCTGCCCGACTCCGATAACCCGCGGGCGGTCGTCGCCCGCTTCCTGGAGGCGCTCCCGGCCGGCAGCTACCTCGCCATCCAGCACCCGACGGCCGACTTCTACCCGCCGGGGGTCGGCAGTCAGAGTGCCTACCGCGGCGCCGGGATCCCGTTCCAGTACCGGAGCAAGGCCGAGTTCGCCCGGTTCCTGGACGGGCTGGAACTCGTCGAGCCCGGTATCACGCCCATGTCCGAATGGCACCCGGAGCTAGAACCCGGCCCCCAGCCGGGCCCGTCCGAGGCAGGCGCGTACGCCGCCCTGGGCAGAAAGCCGTAGTCGCTCGACGGATTCGTCACCGGGCCCGGAGACGAGCCCGGCCGCCGCCTGGGGAGCGCGGCGAGTGCCCGCACAACTGGGTGATGGGCGGGCCGTGGCAGTACGACGACGAGAACCGGCGGGCCCGGGCTCGCCGTTCACGTTCCTCACCAGCGGGATCGAAGACGCCCTGGCGCAGGCCCGGGCGGTGGCCAGGGACAAGAATATTGGGATCGGCGGCGGCACCAGCGTCATCCAGCAGTACCTGGCGGCCGGGCTTGTCGACGAGCTGCGGCTGCACGTGGCACCGGTGCTGCTCGGCGCGGGCAGGCGGCTGTTCGAAGGCCTGGGTGACCCGACGATCGAGCTGGAACGGACCCGGGTGATCGAGTCGCCCTATGCCACCCACCTGAACTTCGCTGTCCGCCGCTGACCTTTGCGCCGGCCCGGTGCGCCTCCCCGGTTCCGCCGCAGCCCGGGACCGGTTTTGACGCGCGGGTCAGAAGGCTGGGCCGGCGGACGACTGACTGAGTCCCAGCACCGTGAACTTGGCGAACCCCCCGGCGACGGCCACTCCGTAGCGATCGGTGTCCGGCCCCGGATTTTCCCGGACCGTGACGAGATTCTCGCCGAGCACGTGCCGGGCCGAGTCGTCTGCCCACAGCACGATGTTCCTGGTCGAGTAGCAGGTTCCCGGGTACTGGTACAGAACGCGCAGGCGCTTGCCGGTGGCAGCGGAGTAGGCGATGAACACCGGCGGGTTCGTTCCGCAGCCGGCTGACGAGGAGGCGCTGGGGTAGTTGGCCACCGTGCCGCAGACGACGGTCCCGCCGTCCGGGGTCAGCAGAAGCGACATGCAGCTACCCGGTGCGGCCAGGACGATCTTGCTGGCGGTGGCGAGGTTACCGCTGGGCACGGTCGCACCGACGACCCGTTCCTGGAGCGAGCTGGGGGCCGAGTTTTCGCCGGCGGTTACCACCACCACGTTGGAGAACGCGACCTGGCGGTTGTCCGCCGTCCAGGAGACGTTGACGCCTTCCTGGTACAGGCTGTAAGTGGACCGCCAGGAGCCCGCTACCCAGGTGCGCAGGGTGGCCCCGGACTGGACCGAGTAGATCCGCAAGGTCGTCCCGTTGCCCCGGACCGACAGCGCGGCCAGCTCCTTGCCGTTGGGTGACACCGCGAAGCCCCCCGGCACGCCGACGGCCAATTGCGGGATGGGCAGCTGCCGGACCGTCGCTGCCTTCTTCGCCCCGGGGGTGATGTGCACCAGGAAGTAGGTGATTCCGCCGGCGTCGCTCCTGCGGCCGGCGACGAACGTCCGGTCGTCCCCCGCAGCGGACACCCCGACGGCGGACGTCCCGGGAGTCGCGCCGACGGGAGGCAGGGTGACGGCGGTGAGGGCCTTGCCCGTGTAGGCGTCTCCCACGGTCACCGTGAGCGCGGACAGCCCGTTGTGATTCGCCTTTCCCTGGGCGGCAACGGCGTAGTACCGCGGGATGCCCGCGACGACGGCCGGGACGGCGGCCCCGGTCTGGGCCGGGGCCGGGCGCGGGGCTTCCGCGTGGCGGACGGTCACCAGGGTGAGTGCGAGCGCCGCGACCACGGCGGCGGAGCCTAGGGGGATCACCCAGGTCTCCTTGAACTTGGCGCGGGTTCCGCTGACCCGGGACCCGCGGCCGGCCCGGTGGCGGCGCCGCGGAACGGAAACCGGACTGGCCTCCGGCAGTTCCAGCGGGCGGATCTGGCGGACCGACGCGGCGGTCGCCTTGGCGGCGGCGGTGACGCGGTCTTCGGCAGTCATTCGGCTTCCTCCTTGAGGATCCTGGCTAGGGTCGACAGGCCCCGGGAGGTGGCGGACTTGATCGTGCCCCGGGTGATCTTCATCGCCTGGGCGGCCTGTTCCTCGGAGAAGCCGAGGTAGTGGCGCAGCACGACGGCCTCCCGCTGGCGGGCGGGCAGGGCGCGGAGTGCGGCCAGGACTTCGCGGTTGGCCTCGCCGACCAGGGCGCTTTCCTCGGCCGAGACGATGCCGTCCTCACCGGGGGCAAGGAGCAGGATGCGGTCCCGGCGGGTCCGGTTGCGGTGCGTGGTGCGGCAGCCGTTGAGGACGCTCGTCCGGAGGTAGCCGAGGGCCCGGTCCTTGTTTTTCAGGGAAGCCCAGTTCCGGTACATGCCGATAAAGGCGTCCTGGACCACGTCTTCGGCGACCGACTGGTCGCCCAGCATGACCTTGGCCAGCCGGACCAGCCCGAGTGCGTGAGCCTCGAAGAGCGCGGCGACCTGCTGCCGCGCGTCGGCGTCCGGTGAGGCGTCGGTGAGAGGTTCCACATCCTCATACACTCCGGTCCGGGCTATAGGGTTGCCTGGATCTTCGGGTGCGGGGGATCAGGCGACGGAAACCTGGGTGGACGGGTAGCCGCTGGCCCCGTTGGGCGCGACGTCCTGGACCAGGGACGTCTGGGTGTAACCGGTCTTGTCGGTGGCCCGGGCCTCGATCAGGTGCGTGCCCCTGGGCGCGTCCCAGTCCCAGGTCCACTGCCGCCAGGTGTCGACTCCGGGCACCGCGGCCAGGGTCGCCTGCTGCCAGGCTCCCTTGTCGACCCGTACCTCGACCGCGTCGATGCCCTTGTGCTGGGCCCACGCCACCCCGGCCACCGGCACCCGGCCCGCGGTCAGCGGCGTGCCGCTGACCGGCACGTCGATGCGGGACTCGGTCTTGATCGGGCCCTGCTGCGCCCAGCCGCGCGGTACCCAGTAGGCCTGGGCCGCGGCGAAGGTCGTCACCTCGATGTCGACCACCCACTTGCAGGCCGACACGTACCCGTACAGGCCGGGTACCACCAGGCGGGCGGGGAAACCGTGCTCCACCGGCAGCGCGGCGCCGTTCATGGCCACCGCGATCAGCGCGTCCCGCCCGTCGAGCACCGTCTGTATCGGCGTGCCGGAGGTGAACCCGTCCACCGACGTGCACAGCAGCTGGTCGGCACCGCGCTGCGGCCCGGCGGAGCGGATAAGCGAGGCATAGGACGCACCGAGCCACTTCGCGTTGCCGATATAGGGGCCCCCGACCGGGTTGGACACGCAGGCCAGCGTCACGTAGTCCTCGGTCAGCGGGCGGCGCAGCAGCTGGTCGAAGGTGATGGTGACTTCGCGGGCCACCATGCCGTGGATCCGCAGCTGCCAGTTCGACGGGTCCACCTCGGGCACCAGGAGCGCGGTGTCGACGCGGTAGAACGAGCTGCCCGGCGTGACGAACGAGGAGATGCCCGGCACGTTCAGGTTCACCCCGCCAGGCAGCGGCGGCGCGGAAACCGAGGCCCTGGGGATCCGCAGCGTCTTCTGGGCCGTGGACACGTTCTTGCGCGT
>DASWUW010000137.1:0-1553 GCA_036406335.1 Trebonia sp. | reverse complement strand
TGGTCGGCACGCTCGCGGGCGGCCGGCCAGATACCGGGCTACTGCGGCTGGCGGCCGGCGCGGCCGGCAATCCGCTTTACCTCACCGAGCTGTTCGCCGCGCTCGGCCGCTCGGACGGCATCGCGCTTACTCCGTCGGGCGCCGCCCAGCTCGCCGCCGAGACTGTACCCGACTCGCTGCCCGGAGCCATCGCGGACCGGCTCGGGTTCGTCTCCGCGCCCACCCAGCAGGTGCTGCGCGCGGCCGCGCTGCTCGGGGTCGAATTCGCGCTGACCGACCTGACCGCCGTGCTCGGCCGTCCGGTGGCCGACCTGGTCCCGGCGCTGGACGAGGCCCGCGCCTCGGGGGTACTCACCGACGCCAGTAACGGAATAGGCCTCGCCTTCCGGCACCCGCTGATCCGGGAGGCGCTGTACGGCGAGCTGCCGACTGCCGTCCGCAGCGCCTGGCACCGGGACGCGGGGCACGCCCTGGCGACGGCGGGGGCAGCCCCGGACCGCGTCGCGCGGCAGTTGCTGCGCTCGATCGACGAACCGGGTACCGCGGCCGGGCCCGGCACCTCCGACCGCAACCAGAGCCTGGCCAGCCGTCCGGCCGGCGCTCACGTCCCGGTAGTTCCCGCCGCGGCGGCGGCCGCGGGCGGCCTGGCGCTGGACATCGAACGCCCGCCGGTCGAACTCGGTGCGTCCCGGTCCGCCGGGCCGGTCGACGAGTGGATGCTCGACTGGCTGGCCACGTCGGCCGACTCTCTGGTCGGCCAGGCACCCGCGGTCGCGGCGGAGCTGCTGGCCCAGGCAGTAGCGGGTGTCCCGGCCGGATCGGTCAAACACGGATGGCTGGCCAGCAGGCTGGCCGACGCGCTCTACCGGACCAGCGACTACCAGGCCGCAGAGCGGGTGGCGGAACGGGCCCTGGTCTACGCCGCCGATCCGGACCTCGTCGTCGACCTGCAGTGGACGCTGGCACAGTGCCGCATGCGCTTTGCCTCGGGCGAGGAATCCTTCGCCGCCCTCGGGCGGGCGATCGCCGCGCCCGGGATCACTCCCAAGCACCGCGCCCGGCTGCTTGTCCTCGCCGCTCGCACCTATCTGTACTTCGGCGACCTTGAGGCTTCCGGCCGGGAGGCCGACAACGCGTTGTCGGCCGCCACGGAGGCGAACGACACCTGGGCCACCGGCTGGGCCCTGCACGTACTGGCGATGATGGCCACCATCCGGGGCGAGCTGACCGAAGCCATACCGCTGTACGACCGCGCCCTGGCTGTGACCGAGACCGACCCCGCGCTGAACGACCTGGCCCTGCTGCTGCAGATCAACAAGGCGGTGACCCTGTGCAACCTTGACCGCTGGGACGAGTCGCTCGCCACCGCGGAGCGGGCCGGGCAGCTCGCCGACCGGGTCGGCACCTCGGTCCGGCTGGCCCAGGCACACACCACGATCGGCCAGACCTTTTTCGAGATGGGGCGCTGGGACGGCGCGCTGACCGAGATCAAGGTCGTGCCCGAGGACCTGAAGGAACCGCTCAACGTCTGCTGCGAGCTCGGCATCGCCGCG
>DASWUW010000136.1:0-4494 GCA_036406335.1 Trebonia sp. | reverse complement strand
ACACGCCCCGCCATTAATTCGACGCTCGTCGTTGCACTTTGGCCCTTTGCGTCACGAGATTCGGCATAAGGTGCACAACGCCGAATTTTTCTCGCGTCAAGAGCAAATTTCCGACACTGTTAGTCGTAACCCAACAAGCCGGTTAAGCGTCATACTTTTAAGTGTTCGGACACTATTGAGGGGGTAGTGAATGCTGGCAAGACATCGCCAATCGCTCATCTTGCAGTCCGTCAGAAACGACGGCAGCGCGCGGGTCAGCGATCTCACGCAACAGCTCGGCGTCTCTGACATGACGATCAGACGCGATCTCGAGGTGCTGGCCAAAGACGGCCTGGTGGAAAAGGTCCACGGCGGCGCCGTACTACCGGGCTCGCACGCCGGCCACGAGCCCGGCTTCGAGGACAAACTAGTTCTGGAACGCCCGGAGAAGAACACGATCGCACGTGCGGCGGCGGCCCTGGTCAGGCCGAACACCGCAGTCGCGATCGCATCCGGAACCACTACGTTCGCGCTCGCCCAGTGCCTGCTCGACGTGCCCGGGCTCACCATCGTCACCAACTCGCTGCGGGTAGCCGGCCTGTTCGGCGCTCCCCGCGGCCCGGAGGGCAGCACGGTAGTGCTCACTGGCGGCATGCGCACCGCCTCGGACGCGCTCGTCGGGCCGGTGGCGGACCTGACGATCGGGTCGCTTCACTTCGACACGCTGTTCCTCGGCTGCACCGGGCTCGACCCCGAGGTGGGCCTGTCTACGCCGAATCTCGCCGAAGCGGAGACCAACCGCGCGCTGATCAACCGGGCCCGCCGGGTGGTCGTACTCGCCGATCACTCCAAGTGGGGCGTGGTCAGCCTGGCCTCGTTCGCCTCGGTGGACAAGATCGACGTGCTGGTGACCGACACCCTCCTGTCCGGCGACGCGCGCAGCGCGCTGGCCGGGAGGGTCGGCGAGATAGTCAGTTAGGCACCTGGCCTCAGGCCGGGAACGCTGCGGGTCCCGGGGGGGACGAGGGGTCGTCCCCCCCGGGGTACCCAGCTAGCTAACCGTGACGACGGGCTGGCCGGATACCTCCGGCGCGCCGTCCTCCACTGCCTGCTCGGCCAGCCGCATCGCCTCGTCGATCAGCGTCTCCACGATCTTTGACTCGGGCACGGTCGCCACTACCTTGCCCTTGACGAAGATCTGGCCCTTGCCGTTGCCCGAGGCCACGCCGAGGTCCGCCTCGCGCGCCTCGCCCGGGCCGTTCACCACGCAGCCCATCACGGCGACCCGCAGCGGGACCTCGAGGCCGGTCAGCCCGGCGGTTACCTCTTCCGCCAGCTTGTACACGTCCACCTGGGCCCGGCCGCAGGACGGGCAGGAGACGATCTCCAGACCGCGCTGGCGCATGCCCATCGACTCCAGGATGCCGATGCCGACCTTGACCTCCTCGACCGGAGGGGCCGACAGCGACACCCGGATCGTGTCGCCGATGCCCTGCGAGAGCAGCGCGCCGAACGCGGTGGCCGACTTGATCGTGCCCTGGAAGGCGGGGCCGGCCTCGGTCACGCCGAGGTGCAGCGGGTAGTCGCACCGGGCGGCGAGCAGCCGGTAGGCCTGGATCATCACCACCGGGTCGTGGTGCTTGACCGAGATCTTGATGTCGCGGAAGCCGTGCTCCTCGAACAGCGAGCACTCCCACAGCGCGGACTCGACCAGCGCTTCCGGGGTGGCCTTGCCGTACTTGGCCAGCAGCCGCTTGTCCAGCGAGCCCGCGTTCACGCCGATGCGGATCGGCGTCCCGGTGTCCGACGCGGCCCGGGCGATCTCCTTGATCTTGTCGTCGAACTCCTTGATGTTGCCCGGGTTCACCCGGACGGCGGCGCAGCCGGCCTTGATCGCCGCGAACACGTACTTCGGCTGGAAGTGGATGTCCGCGATCACCGGGATCTGCGACTTCTTCGCGATCGCGGGCAGTGCGTCGGCGTCGTCCTGCGACGGCACCGCGACCCGGACGATCTGGCAGCCGGAGGCGGTCAGCTCGGCGATCTGCTGCAGGGTGGCGTTCACGTTCGCGGTCAGCGTGGTGCACATCGACTGCACGCTCACCGGCGCGCCTCCGCCGACCGCGACGTTCCCCACCATCAGCTGACGCGACTGGCGGCGCGGGGCCAGCGGCGCCGGAGGAGTGGCTGGCATGCCAAGGTCAACGCTCATTGGGTTCCATCCGTCAGGCGATCGGCACTCTCCGCGGGTCACCCCGGGAGAGACAGCAGGGTCCGGGGACCGTCCCCCGAATCACTACAACGTATTCTCGCTCAGTCTCATTGCCCGCCGCCCGCCTAACCTGACCCCTGCGTCAGGCCGGCACTAAGGCGTCATGCGCTCATCACCCGATGTTCACCGGATTGACGATGTCGGCCAGGATCAGCATCATGCCGAACACCACCAGGACCAGGAAGATACTGAAACTCAGCGGAACCAGTTTACGGTAGTCGACCAGTCCGGGGTCAGGCCGGCGGCGCAGCCGGGCGAACCCGGCCCGGATCCGCTCCCAGATCACCACGGCCACGTGCCCGCCGTCCATCGGCAGCAGCGGCAGCAGGTTGAACACGCCGACAAAGATATTGAGCGAGGCGATCAGCAGCAGGATGAAGCTGACCTTGTACTCCCAGCCCACGTTGGCCGCAACCGCCTGGCCGGTCGCGCGGGCCGCGCCCACCACGCTCGACACGTTGCCCGCGGCGGTCGACGACCGGTCTTTGGCGAACAGCTGCGGTATGGCGGCGGGCAGCTTCGCCAGCGCGCTGGCCGAGCCGGTGATCACCTGGGAGAACCCGGTGCCGACGTACTTGACCGAGGCCAGCAGGCTCTGCCGCTGGAACACGGTCGTGGCCGCGATCCCCAGGTAACCGCCGTGCCCGGGCACGTTGGCCGGCGTCAGGTGCAGGGTCACCGGACGGCCGTCCCGCTGTACGGTCAGCGTGACCGGCTGGCCCGCCTTCACCTTGACGATCTCGCCGGTCAGCTGGGTCCAGCTCGACACCGGGGCCCCGTTGAACGAGGTCACCTGGTCGCCGACCTTCAGCCCGGCGAGCAGCGCGGGCGACTGCGCGTCGCCCTTGGCGCACGCGGCCCCGCTCGTAAGCGCCTGCGCACTGACCGGGACGCACTTGGCCACCGTGCCGAGCTGGGTGGTGTTGTCGTTTTCGATCCCGATGCCGAGCGCCAGGCCGAAGATCAGCACAGCGGCGATCACGAAGTGCATGAACGACCCGGCCGCGAGCACGATCAGCCGCTGCCAGCCGGGCGCCTGGCGGAAGGACCGGGGCTCGTCCTCCGGGTCCACCTCGTCCATCGAGGTCATCCCGACGATCTTGACGAAGCCGCCCAGCGGGAGCGCCTTGATGCCGTACTCGGTCTCGCCGCGGAAGGTGGACCAGACCGTGGGGCCGAACCCGATGAAGTAGCGGGTGCACTTCATGCCAAAGCGCTTGGCCATGACGAAGTGCCCGGTCTCGTGCAGCATCACCGACGTGAGCAGGGCGACCAGGAAGATCAGCCAGCCAAGCGCGTCCAACTTTGCCGTGCCTCCTATTAGCCGAATCAGCCGAATCAGCCGAGTTAGCCGAGCCGGGTCAGCTCTCGCGCCCGGGTCCGCGCCCACGCGTCGACAGCGAGGACGTCCTCCACCGTGGCCGCCCCCGAACGCGACGTCTCGTGCTCCGAGACTACGCGAGCTACTGTGTCAACGATCCGGGTGAACGGGATACTTCCCGCGAGGAAATCGGCCACGCATGCCTCGTTGGCCCCGTTGTAGACGGCAGGCGCGGTGCCGCCGAGCCGCGCCGCCTCGCGGGCCAGCGCGACCGCGGGGAACGCCGCGTCGTCCAGCGGCTCGAAGGTCCAGGTGGCGGTGGTCGTCCAGTCCAGGCCGGGTGCCGCCTCGGCAATCCGGTGGGGCCAGTCCAGACCGAGCGCGATCGGTATCCGCATGTCCGGCGGGCTGGCCTGGATGATCGTCGCGCCGTCGCTGAACTCGACCATCGAGTGCACGATCGACTGGGGGTGAACTACCACGTCGATCTGGTCCAGCCCAAAGCCGAACAGCAGGTACGCCTCGATGACCTCGAGGCCCTTGTTCACCAGGGTGGCCGAGTTGGTGGTGATGAGCGGGCCCATGCGCCAGGTCGGGTGGGCCAGCGCCTGCTCCGGGGTGACCGACGCGAGCTGCTCCCGGGTCCAGCCGCGAAAGGGGCCGCCGCTAGCGGTCAGCACGAGCCGCTTAACCTCGGAGTTCGCCCCGGCGCGAAGACACTGGGCGATCGTCGAGTGCTCGGAGTCCACCGGCACGATCTGCCCCGGCTTGGCCCGGCTGGTTACCAGCGGGCCGCCGATGATCAGCGATTCCTTGTTGGCCAGGGCCAGCGTGCGGCCCGCGTCCAGCGCGGCCAGCGTGGCCCGCAGGCCCGCCGCCCCGGTCACCCCGTTAAGCACGACGTCGCATTCCAGGGCGGCCA
>DASWUW010000135.1:0-9644 GCA_036406335.1 Trebonia sp. | reverse complement strand
CGAACAGGTACTCCCGCTGCTGCCGGGGGCCGGCGGCAGCCTGATTCTGGTCACCAGCCGGCGGCACCTGACCGCGCTGGAGGGGGCGACCGCGATCAGCCTCGACACGCTCGCCGCCGACGAGGCCGCCGCGCTGCTGGTCCGGCTGGCCGCCCGCCCCGGGCTCAGCCCGGACGACGCCGCGGTGAGCGAACTCGTCGAGCTGTGCGGCTACCTGCCGCTGGCGATCGGGATGCTGGCCCGGCAGCTGCACCACCACCCCGCCTGGTCGATGGCCGGGCGGGTGGCGGAGCTGGCCGCGGAACGAGACCGGCTGGAACTGATGGCCACCGAAAACGTGTCGGTCGCGGCCGCGTTCGACCTGTCGTACGAGGATCTCGCGCCCGGCCAGCAGCTGCTGTTCCGGCGGCTCGCGCTGCACCCCGGCACCGAGTTCGACGCCTATGCCGCCGCCGCCCTGGACGGTACCCGCCTGCCGGCCGCCCGGCGGGGCCTGGAGATCCTGTACGACCAGTACCTGCTGACCGAGATTGCCCGGGGCCGGTACCGGATGCACGACCTGATCCGGCAGCATGCCCGCACCCTGGCCGGCCGCCTCGACTCCGAGCCCGACCGCGAGCAGGCGGTCTCCCGGGTCCTGGACTACTACCAGTACACCGCCGCCCGGGCGGAAGTCCTGATCGCGCGGCGCACCGTCCCGGCCTTCGCCGCCGGGACGCCGCCGGCCCCGGTCCCGGTCCTGGACGGGCGCGAGAAGGCCCTGGGCTGGGCCCGGACCGAGCGCGCGAGCCTGCTGGCCTGCCTGGACTACGCCGTCAGCACCGCCTCGCCCGCCCGGGTCATCGCGCTGACCACGGGCCTGGCCGGGCTGCTGCGGCACGACGGCCCGTGGTCCGAGGCGCTGACCCGGCATGCCACCGCCTGGCGCGCCGCCCAGCAGCTGGGCGATCCGCTCGGCCTGGCCAACGTGCTCACTGACCTCGGGCGGTTCCGGCTGCTGACCGATGACTTCGAGGGTGCGGCCCGGGACCTGGAGGAGGCTCTGGGCATCTACCGGACGGTCGGCAGTCAGCTCGGCCAGGCCAACGTGCTCAACAACCTGGGTGACATGCGCCGGCTGATCGGGGATTACCCGGCCGCGGCGGCCGACCTGGAGGCGGCCCTCGTCCTCTACCGCGATCTGGGCAACCGCCTCGGCCAGGCCAACGTGCTCACCAACCTGGGGATCATGCGGCGGCTGACCGGAGACTACCCGGCCGCGGCGGCCGACCTGGAGGAGGCGCTCGGTCTCTACCGTAACCTCGGCGACCACCCCGGGCAGACCATGGCCCTGAACAACCTGGGGCTGACCCGGCGCGGGACCGAGGACTTCGCCGGCGCCGCCCGGGACCTGGAGGAGGCGCTGAGCATCTCCCGCGGCACCTCCGATCACCTCGACGTCGCCAACGCCCTCACCTATCTCGGGACCGTGCGCCGGATGACCGGGGACCTGGCCGGCGCCGCCCGGGACCTGGAGGAGGCGCTGAGTATCTACCGGGAGATCGGCAACCGCAGTGCCGAAGCCGAGGCGCTCAACGAGGCGGGAACGCTGTACCGGGTCCGCGGTGACCTCGATCGGGCCCGGTCCTACCATCAGCAGGCGCTCGACCTGGCCCGCGAGGTCGGGATCGCCTGGGACGAGGCGCACGCGCTGGCCGGCCTCGGCCGCTGCGCGCTGCCCGCCGGGCACCCCGAGCAGGCGCTGAGCCAGCTGGGCCAGGCGCTGGAGATCTTCCGCCGGATCGGCGCGGCCGAGGCCGCCGAGGTGGCGGCCGAGCTGGGCGTGCTGGCAGGCACCCCCGACGAGGCCTCGGCCCGCTCCTGACCCGTACGCCGGGCCGGCGCCAGTCGGCGCCGGGCGGCGCTACTGCGCGACCAGCGCGTCGGTCAGCGGGTCGATGCCGGCCAGGCCGGCCGCCAGCTCGGCACTCAGGCCGTGACGGGCGGCGATCGCCGCGGGCGAGTAGTAGGTGACGTTCGTCCGGCTGCCGTCGGCCCAGATGAGGATCTTGAGCGGCAGGTCAAGCGCGGCCAAGGGGGCGGCGTCCATGACCGGCGTGCCCGCGGCCGGGTTGCCAAAGATCACCAGCGTGGTCTCCCGCAGCGGCAGCCCGGCCTGGCGGGCCTGCTCGGCCTGGTCGATCACGGCGAAGACCTTCATCCCCTTGGCGGCCAGGATCCCGGTGAGCCGGGAGACGGTGGCGGCGACCGGCCGCGGGCTCAGCTTGGTGGTGACCTGGCTCTCGGTCCACGCGGTCATGTTTGGTTCCCTTTCGTCAGTGCCTGCTGCGATCATGGCGCAGCCGGCCGGCCCGCTAGACCCGTCAGGTGACTGTGTTTCCGCTGCGGACCCGGGATCGAGGATTTAGGGCAGCGCGCTGATCACCGATTTGGCGACGGCTACCGCCCCGCTGTAGCTGCCGGTCAGCAGACCCCCGGCGCCCTGCACCGCCACTAGCCGCCGGCCGGCCTGAGCGTCCAGTTCGATCTGGCCGATCATCGCCTTGTCGCCGACCCCGCCGACGGCTTTGACCGGGCCGACCCCGCTGAGCACCGAGGTCATCATCTGCCAGCTCACTCCGCTGCTGGGCTGGTACACGATGACGTCCAGGTCGCTGGAATTGTCCGCGGGGTGGTAGGTGCACTGGTCCTGCCCGGGCGCGATGGTCTTGGCCACGGCCGAGGCGTACTGCCGGCCGGCCTGCGCGGAGGCCTGGGCCTTGGTCAGCAGGGAGCAGGCGTCGATCTCCGACGCCGCGCCCCCGCCGGGCGCCGCTACCGACTTCGCCGACGGCGGGGCCGCCGAGCTGGTTCCGGCCGCAGTCGACCCGCTGTGACAGGCGGTCAGACTCGCGGCGATAAGCACAATGCTGGCGGCCGCCAGGACAGTCGGGATTCGCATCTCATTCTCCAGGTTCGCAGAGCGCGGCGGTGCCGCCGCTCTGCGAACGCAACCAGGCGGGCGTAACGTCCCGGTAATGCGCCGCCGTGCGGGTTACCCGTCCAGGCCGCTGTCCGGCAGCGGGGCGGGGATCTCGGCCGAGTCGGTGATCCGCAGCTTGCGCCGGGCCCGCTGGTAGAAGGTGGTCTGCCCGAGCCTGACCACCCGGGCCCCGCCCGGCCGGGCCCGCAGGCCGATGCTCTGCCCGGCGTCCGCGTAGCAGGAGACCAGCCCGTCGACCTCGATCGCCAGCCGCCCGCTGGACGGCAGCAGTTCCAGCGTCACCGGGTCGGTGATCGACAGCACCACCCCGCGGTTGTAGGCCGAGTGCGGCGCCGCGGGGGTGATCAGCAGTGCCTCGACCGACGGGCTCATGATCGGGCCGCCCGCCGAGAAGCTGTAGGCGGTGGACCCGGCGGGCGTGGCCGCGATCACCGCGTCGGCCGCGTAGCTGACGAACGGCTGCCCGCCGACGTGGACCGCCACGTCGGCCCCGCCCTGCCCGGGGACGCGGACCGCCGCCACGTCGTTGAAGGCGGTCACCACCGCCGAGCCGATCGTCGCGTCGATGGCCAGGCGCGGCTCGATCGTGTAGTCCTGCCGGTCGATAGCCGACAGGGCAGCGGGCAGGTCGGGCACGTCGACCTCGGCCAGGAACCCGAGCTTGCCCAGGTTGACCCCGAGGACCGGGGCCCGCTGCCCGTCGGCCAGCCGCATCGCCCGCAGCATGGTCCCGTCCCCGCCCAGGCTGACCAGCAGGTCGCTCCGGCGGCCGAGCTCGCGGGCCGAGACCGCGGTCGCCGCGCAGTTCAGCCGTTTGATCTCGTCGCCGACCCCGAGGACCTCGGCCCCGTTCCCGGCGGCCCACCCCAGCACGGCCGCCACCGCCTCGGCCGAATCGCGCTTCGGATGCAGGACAAGCCCGATGGTGTGCACCGCCGAAGCCTACCTACCCAGGTCGGACAGATCGAGCACGAACCGGTAGCGGACGTCACCCCGGTCGAGCCGGTCGAGTGCCTGCTGCACGCGGGCGGACGGGAGCAGCTCGATGTCCGCCGTGATGCCGCGGGCGGCGGCGAAGGCGAGCAGCTCGGCGGTGCCCCGGCGGCCGCCGGTGCCCGACGAGCTGAGGTTCTTCCGGCCGTAGGTCAGCTCCATGACCCGCAGCGAGACCTCCCCCACGGGGTAGCCGACCACGCTGAGCGTGCCGTCCAGGGCCAGCAGGCGCAGCAGCGGCGCGAAGTCGTGCGGGGCGGAGATGGTGTCCAGGATGAGGTCGAACCAGCCGCGGGCCGCCGCCAGCTGCTGGTCGTCGGTGGTGACCAGCAGGCCGGCCGCGCCGAGCTTGACCGCGTCGGCAGTCTTGCCCGGCGTCCGGCTCAGCACGGTGACCTCGGCGCCGAGGGCGGCGGCGAGCTTCACCCCGAGATGCCCGAGCCCGCCCAGTCCGGCCACCGCGACCCGGCTGCCGGGTCCGGTCCCGGCCGCCCGCAGCGGCTCCCACATGGTGATCCCGGCGCACAGCAGGGGAGCGGCGGCGGCCGGGTCGAGCCCGTCCGGCAGCGGGTAGGCGAACTTGTCCCGCAGCACGTACTCGCGGCTGTAGCCGCCCTGCGTCTGGGTGCCGTCGACCCGGTCGGTCCCGCCGTAGGTGCTGGTGGCGCCCTCACAGCAGAAGTTCTCCTGCCCGGCCAGGCACATCGCGCACTCCCCGCAGGAGTCGACGATCGTGCCCGCCGCGACCCGGTCGCCGGGGGCGAAGCCGGTCACCGCGGAGCCGGCCGCGGTCACCGTGCCGGTGAACTCGTGCCCGGTAACCGGTGTCCCGCCGCCCCCGAAGGCGCCGTGGATCCGGTGCAGGTCGCTGTGGCAGACGCCGCAAAAGTCGACCCGTACCGTGAGGTCGTCGGCGCGCAGGTCCCGGCGTTTGACCGGAACCCGCCGTAGTGCGGTGGAGCCGTCGGTGCTCTGGGACCGTGCCCGAACTGCCGACCACCTCCCGGGGAGCCGCGACCAGCCAGCGCATCCTCGACGCGGCGGCCGGCGAGTTCGCGGAACGCGGCATCGCCGGCGCCCGGATCGACCGGATCGTCGCGGCCGCGCAGACCAACAAGGCCCAGCTCTACGGCTACTTCGGCAGCAAGGACGCCCTGTTCGACGCGGTCATCGCCGACCGGGCCGGCCGCCTGCTGGACACCGTCCCGTTTGACGCCGGCGACCTGCCCGGCTGGGCCGTCGGGATCTACGACGAGAACCTGCGCCATCCCGACCTGGTCCGGCTGATCGCCTGGCTCCGGCTGGAGCGGCGCCCGGCCGGCCGCCTGTCCGACGCCGCCGACGACAAGCCGAAGCTCGCGGCCATCGAACGGGCCCAGGCGGCCGGGCGGGTCCGCCCGGGTGACCCCGCCGACCTGTTCGCCCTGGTCCTCGCCATGGCCTGTACCTGGTCGCCGGCCGGCGCGTTCTACGCCGCCACGGCCGGCGAGCCGGCCGCCGAACACGAGCGCCGCCGGGCCCTGCTGCGCGACAGCGTTGAGCGCGCTGTGGTCCCTGGGTAAGAAAGCAATCCATTTCCGCCGGCTGCCGTAAAGACCGCCATGAGCATCGCCGCTTTGTTCGCCTACCTCATCGGGGACGGGGACCGGCTGGCCTGGGCCACGATCGCCGACCTGGGCCTCGTCGTCATCCTCGGCCTGGTCATGGCGGCCCGCTGGATCGGGGTGTACCGCGCCTGCGGCGCCCCGGACTCGTCGTCGACCCGGGTGGTGCTGCGGGTCCCGCCGGAACGGCACTTCCCCCGCCCGGTCGTCGCCCGGCACGGCGTCCTCGCCGTCGCGACCGTCGTCCTGGTCGTGTTTACCGTGTTTCTCGACGGGAGCTGAACGTCAGTTGGCTAGGGTGTCGATTTCGGGGCGGGCCGTTCGTGACTTAGCTAAAGACGACGGCCGAGCCTGGCCGCGCTACTTCAGGAGGCGACGCCGATGGGTGCTGTTCGGGTCCACGAGTTCATGACCCTCGACGGCGTGATCGATACGCCCACGTTCACGTTCGAGTACGGCTTCGACCCCGCGATGGGCGAGGCGATCGGCGCGGCCATGGGCGGCTGCGACGGGATTCTGCTGGGGCGGGCCACCTACGAGATGTTCGCGCCGGCCTGGTCGACCCGGACCGCGGCGGACGACCCGGGGGCGCCGTTTATGAACGACACCCCGAAGTACGTCGTCTCCGCGACCCTGGACCAGGCCAGCTGGCAGAACTCCGAGATCGTCGGCGGCTACGATCCCGCCGTCATCCGGCGGCTGAAGGACGCCGCGCCCGGCGGTCTCTACGTCAGCGGCAGCGGAACGCTGGTCCGGGCCATGATCGCCGACGGGCTGGTAGACGAGCTGCACCTGTTTGTGTACCCGGTGACGCTGGGGGCCGGGCCGCGGCTGTTCGAGGGCACCCCGGCCGGGAAGTGGACCCTGGCCGCGAGCCAGGCCTACGACAACGGTGTGCAGTACCTGCGCTACCACGCCTAGCCGCCGCGGCCGGGACTACGGAATCCGGGCTACGCCCCCGTACCAGCTGACCTCGGCCGGCGTCGGGCGGGGGACGCCGCCCTGCGGGCGCCACTCGGAGACGAGCACCACGCCCGGCGGCACCAGGTCGAGACCGGAGAACGCGAGCTCGGCGAACTGCCCGGAGTCCCGCAGCTGAGCCGGCAGCCCGGCCGCCCGGTAGGCGCGCGCCCCGGCGGCCGGCCCCTCCGGGTCGTGTTCCTCGGTGATGTGCGAGGCGACGAGATAGCTGCCCGGCGGCAGCGCGCCGGTCAGGGTGGCCAGGACCCGGGCGGGCCCGAACTCGTCGGGGACGAAATGGAGGACGGCGACGAGCATCAGCGCGACGGGCTGGCCGAAGTCCAGCACCTTCTGGACCTCCGGGTGGGCCAGGATCGACTCCGGGTCGCGCAGGTCAGCGTGAATGTAGGCCGTCTGGCCCGCGGGGGAGCTGATCAGCAGCGCGCGGGCGTGCGCGAGGACCAGCGGGTCGTTGTCGGCGTAGACGACCCGGCAGGACGGTTCCACCGCCTGCGCCACCTCGTGGACGTTGTTGGTGGTGGGCAGCCCGGTGCCGATGTCGAGGAACTGCCGGATGCCCGCCTCCGCCGCCAGGAACCGTACCGCCCGGCTCAGGAACGCGCGGTTCTCCCGGGCCGCGACCCGGCCCCCCCGCCAGGCCGACAGTCCCTTTTCCGCGGTTTCCCGGTCGGCGGCAAAGTGATTCTTCCCGCCCAGGTAGTAGTCGTACATCCGGGCGGGATGCGGCTTGGAGGTATCGATCTCCGGCGAAGTCACCACAGCAGCCTACCGGCGGGCGAGGATCGCGGTGGTGAAGCTGTCGGCGATCGCCGCGTAGCCGGTGTCGTTGGGGTGGAAATGGTCCTGGGCCCGGGCGCCGGGTGCGAAGTGCAGCGGCACCGCCGCGACCGTGCCCGCGTTCTCGGCCTCGTGCACGATCTGGTTGACCTCGACCTGCACCCCGCGCGAGGCGGGTACCGTCGCGACCAGTGCGCCTTTCGGGAGCGCGGCCAGCAGCGCGCGGTAGTGCCCGGGCAGTTGCGCCCGCAGGTCCCGCTTGATGATGTCTTTGGTCGGATAATAGGTATTGATGCAGGTTAAAAGCTTGCAAGGTACTCTAGAGTCAGGCAAAAGTCAGGAGCCGGGAAATGCCACGTAAAGCGGCCACTCCACAGAATAGCTTGGTCCAAGCCACGATCTTCAAGAAGTGCGACCGCTCCCACCACAAGCCCCACAGCAACAAGGGATGCGCCGCTGGGACCTGCCAGCACTCGTGCGAGGCCCGCCAGGTCCCCGACTGCGCCCATAAGTGGACCGTCCGCTACTCGGTCAACTCCAGGCAGCGCGAGCAGTCATTCGGCACGTTGACCGAGGCCCAGACATTTCAGCTCACCCTGTCGACCGGCAAGCAGACGCAAGGCGCGATGTTCACTGATCCTCGCGCTGGCATCGCTGATTTCCTGCCGCTGTGCGACACGTACATAGAAGGCATGGCGAAAGCCAACGCCAAGAGTAAGTCCACCTACCGCAGCAACTTCGCCAACCCCGCCGTGGTGAAGCTCCTCCAGGGCAGGAGCGTGCTTGACGTCGCCCGGATGGACGCCGAGGTGAAGACTCTGCTGAACAAGACCCTCGGCGGTTACAGCGATGAGTATCGGGGAAACATCCGCCGCATCATTACCGGCACCCTTGACGAGTGCGTACGCCGGGGGATCCTCTCCCGTCACACGCTGTCTGGCATCGAGCTGGCTTCCCGCATTGTGACCGCTGAGCAATACGAGCAGCAGAACAAGGGCATGGTATTCGTCACCGACGACACGGTGCGGGTACTCGCAAACGGGATCATCGTCGCTGGCAAGGACCGCACCGGCCGCAAACGTACGCGCGTCATACCCGGCCTGGGCATCGCCCCCTGGCTCCAGCGCACGATGGGACTGCGCATCAGAGAAGCCCTAGGCGTGCGCAAGGCAGATTTCAAGACGCGCGCCGACGGCACCCGCTACCTGCACCTGTGCTGGCAGGCTAGCGAGAACGGGCAGGAGCTGGAACCGCTCAAGCACCGCAAGGCTGGAGATTTCCGCGACATCCCCGTCCCCGACATGATCTGGGACATGGTTGCGGCCCGGCCTGCTGGGCCGCTCTGCCCCGGACCAAGTGGCACCCCGTATATGCCCTACAGCACGGCGTGGAACCGGTTCGGCCGCGTGCTGGACCACCTGGGAATTGCCGGCGTGCACACCCATTCACTGCGTCATCAGTTCGCCAGCGAGGCCCTGGACTCCAACCCCCGCGAGCTGGCGAACATCTCCCAGGTAATAGGGCACGACAGCATCGAGACCACGCTGCGGTTCTACATCCACGCTAGCGCCAACGCCGAGCAGCGTATCGGCGCGATGATGAACGCCCGCTGGACCGGCTAGCCGACGGAACCCTTACAAATGCGGGAAACGCTAATCATCCGCCCGTGTCCAGTCCGGTCTAAGTCATAATTTCATATCCTTGCAGCATTACATCATATTTCATTGCTCAATGCAATGAAAAGAAATAGAATAGAGACATGACAGCAACTGCCGCCCCCAAGCAATGCGCCTACCCCGGCTGTGACCAGCCGCCTGCTGCACCCGGCAGTGACCGCGGCGCTAAACCGAAGTACTGCGACGACCCTGGCCACAATCCGCTGTCGGCTCACCGCGAGCGCCGCAGGAAGGACGCCGAGGCCAGCGGCCAGCGGGCCGAGGAAACCGGCGGGCAGCCCGTCACGCTCGGGATCACCCGCGCCGCCGAACTCGTCAACGCGCTGGAGAAGCTCACCGCCCAGCACGCCGACACCTTCACCCGCGCGATCACCGAGCTGCGCGCGGTCGGCGACCTCGAATCGGCCGAAGCCGAGGTGTACGCCGCCCGCGCCAGCGCCGACCAGCGCGTCGCCACCGCCGAAGCGCGCCTGGCCGAAGAGATCCAGCGCCGCCGGGACGCCGAAGCCGAGCGCGGCACCGCCCACGCTGACCGCGAGCAGGCCGACGACGCCACCGCCCAGGCCGTCACCCGCATGGATGGCCTGGAACGCGAGCTAGCCGAACTGCGCGTTACCGCCGAAGCCGAGG
>DASWUW010000134.1:0-9806 GCA_036406335.1 Trebonia sp. | reverse complement strand
CAGATCGCCGCCGCGCACCCGGGGGACCTTGGCGTGGTGGCGTCGCTGCTGCTGCGGCACGCGGTGCTGCGCCCGGGCGAGGCCGTCTTCATGCCCGCCGGCGGCCTGCACGCGTACCTGCGGGGCACCGGTATCGAGCTGCTGGCCAACTCCGACAACGTGGTGCGGGCCGGGCTCACCGGCAAGCACGTCGACAGCGCGGAGCTGCTGAGGCTGCTGGACCCGGCGGCGCTGGTGCCGGCCATCGAGCCGCGGCCGGCCGGTGACGGCCTACTCGTCTACGACTCGCCGGCCCCGGAATTCCGGCTCTACCGGGCCGAGGCCGGCCCGGAGGAGACCGCCCTGCCCGCTGCCGGACAGCCCCGGATAGTGCTGTGCACCGACGGGGCGGCGGTGCTGCGCGGCGGCCGCGGCGCGCTCAAGGTAGTCCGGGGCGAGTCGTGCTTCCTGTCCGCGGCCGACGGCGCGGTCAGCGCGTCCGGTCCGGCCTCGCTCTTCATCGCGACCGACGGCATCGGCCCGCGGGCCTAACGCGCACTTTACCAAGCGGTGCTGGTCTCCGTGGTATTGCGCGCGGCGAAATTGCAAAAGCATTTGCCGGAAATCAGGGTCGTTGACAGGTCAATGTAATAAACCGATAATCGCCGTACTCGGTGTCTGGTCTCCGCACTGCTTAGTAGTTAGCGCAGTACCCAGAATTCCGGCAGCCGCGGTCGGCTTGGCAGCAGCGGGCGGAAAGATTCTGCGGCCTGCGGCGAAATGCGCTGAGAGGCGGGACATGGTGGACGAGACGGCGCTGGTACCGGTGGGGCGGCACAGGCTCGCCGCCACGGTCCTGGGTGAGGGGACGCCGACGGTGGTCATCGAGCCCTCGTTCGGCGGCTGGGCCGAAGACTGGACCGCGATCGCGGAAACGCTCGCCGCGGAGACGAAAGTGGTCACCTACGACCGGGCCCCCTACGGGGCCAGCAGTGCCGCGCGCGACTCCCGGACCCCGCGGGATATCGCCGCTGACCTGGACGGCCTGCTCCGCGAGCTGAGCATCAGCGGACCGCTGGTCCTGGTCGGCCACTCGGCGGGCGGCATCTACGTTCGCGCCTACGCCGCGCGGTACCCGGAGCGGGTGGCCGGCATGGTCCTGGTTGACTCCAGCCACGAGGACCAGCGGCGGGTGCTTGACCCGCTGTGGCCCTGGCGGACCAAGCTGAACACTGCCCTCACCATCCCCTCGATCATGCGGGAGTCGGCCGGTTCCCGCCGGGGCGGGGACCGGCGGTCGATCATCCGCGAGTGGCGGACCTTCCGCCGCGTCACCTCGGGTCAGACCATGCTCCCCCGGGGCGGTCTCGGCCGCCGGCCGCTGATCGTGCTGACCTGCGCGGCGGGCGATCCCGCGGTCCCGCTGCGCATCTGGCGGAGCTGGCATGACCTGCATCAGGACCTGGCCGGCCTGTCGGCCAACAGCCGGCACGTCGTCTCCCGCAGCTCCAGCCACTACCTGAACGCGGGCGACCCCGGCCTGGTTGTCTCCGCCATCGGAGACGTGGTCCGCTGTGCCCGGTCCGGGGAGCCGCTCGCTAAATCGCGCCACTAGCGGAGCGTCCGCCCGCCGCAGCACCTAACATTTCCGTGTGGCAACCGACTACGGCGGAGCGTTCAGCGGGCACGGGGCCCAGCCGCCGCAGCCGGCCCGGCCGCGGCGCACCCGTAACCTCGCCCTGGCCGTTCTCGTGCTCGGTGCGGTCGGCTTTCTCGCCTCCGCCGCGGGGGCGGCGACCCGGGTGCTGCCCCGGAGTTTCACGGCGGCGCAGCGGCAGCAGATCACCGACTGGGAGTACGGCGCGCGCTGGCGGACCCTGACCGCCGCCGCGGTCTTTCCCGCGTCGGTCGGTTACCCGCCGCCGGCGTTGCTGCCCGCCGCCCGCTCGCTGAAGCTGACGGCCCGGCGGATCGGGATCGCCGGCCAGGCCAGCTGCGCCGCCGCCGCCGACACTACCGCGGCCCGCCTGCTCGACCGCGACGGCTGCACCGCCATGCTCCGGGCCAGCTACGTGGACGGCACGGACAGCTACGTGGTCACCGTGGGCGCCGCGGTGCTGCCGACCGCCTCCGCGGCGGCGTCCGCGGCGCGGTCGGTCAGCCAGGTGGCCGGCCCGGACGGGCTCGGCTCCACTGTCCGCGCCGTTTCGTTCCAGGCGACTCCGGCGGCCGGGTTCACCGCCCGGCGGCGGCAGCTTTCCGGGGTCGTCTCCGCGGGCCCCTACGTCGTGCTCTACACGGTCGGATACGCCGACAGCCGCCCGCGGGAACCGGTCGCGCGGGACAAGTACACGGCCGGGGAGATGACCAGCGCGGGCCAGGGAGTCGCGAATGCCGTGCTGTCGGTGCTCGCCGCGCCGGTACCGCCGCCGCACTGCCCTGGAACGCCCGGATGCTGAGGATGCCCGGATGCTGAGGACACTGGCCCGGGTAATGGCGAGCGCGGCGGCGGCGGCCGCGCTCGGGCTGGTGCCCGCGGCCGCGGCGTCGGCCGACTCGGTTCGCGACCAGCAGATGTTCGTCATCAACCTGATGCACCTCCCGGCCGCCTGGGATATTACCCGGGGTTCCGGCGTGCGGGTCGCGGTCATCGACAGCGGCGTGGACCCGGATGTGTCCGACCTGGCCGGCTCGGTGACGGCCGGCCCCGACTACACCGGACTGCCCACGTCGTCGCAGAACCCCGACTGGGGCCAGCACGGAACGTGGATGGCGTCCATCATCGCCGGCCACGGCCACGACGGCGGGGCCGACG
This sequence comes from Trebonia sp., assembly GCA_036406335.1. Lineage (GTDB taxonomy): Bacteria > Actinomycetota > Actinomycetes > Streptosporangiales > Streptosporangiaceae > Trebonia. Next base: position 7,012 of record DASWUW010000134.1, on the reverse strand, counting down.
GGATCACCGGGGTCGCCCCCGCGGCCAAGATCCTCTCCATCCGGGTGATACCGGACAAGGGCGACCCGGGCTACAAGGCCTACAACGCGGAGCCGGAGGAGCACATCCAGGACGAGCTCGCCCAGGGGATCATGACCGCGGTCAGGGACCATTCCAAGGTCATCAGCATGTCGATCGGCTACTCGCTGGCCAGCGGCGTGGTCCGCGACGCGATCGACTACGCCTATGCCCACGGCGTCGTCCTGGTGGCGTCCTCCGGCAACTCGGGCAACAACGACACCCAGCACGCCAACTCCGGCGGGACCATGGCGCCGGTGTCGTTTCCCGCCGAGTACCCCGGGGTGATCGGCGTCGGCGCGGTGACCAGCACCGGGCAGCCGACCTCGTTCTCCAGCGGCAACCTCTCGGTCCGGATCGCCGCGCCCGGCAAGGGAGTGCCCGCCCAGGGCCGGAACGGGCTGTACTACACCGTGGACGGAACGAGCCCGGCCTGCGCGCTGGTGGCCGGCGTCGCCGCGCTCATCGAGTCCCGTTACCCGGCGATCACTCCCGCGCAGGTGACGCAGGCGCTGGCGTCTACCGCGCAGCACCCGCCGGGTGGTTACGACGTGCTCACCGGGTTCGGCATCGTCGATGCCGGCCGCGCCCTCACCGCGGCCGGGCAGCTGGTCAGGGAGCAGCCCCAGGGGTCGACGGTCGCGGCCGGCGCGCATTTCGGCGGCGGCCCGGCCGCGCTGCCCGCCGCCCCGGTCGCGCCGCGCGACGACAGCCGCCTGGTGCTGTACCTGGGCCTGGTACTCGTGTCCCTGGGCGTCTGCGCCTGCGGCGTTGTCCTGATGACCAAGACCCGCGGGCAGCGAGGCGGGCCGTGACGGACGATACGATCGATGACTACTCCTCCCGGGTGCTCGATCTGGTGGACGCGATTCCCCCGGGGCAGGTGATGTCCTACGGCGACGTCGCCGAGTACCTCGGCGCGGGCGGTCCCCGCCAGGTCGGCCGGGTGCTGTCGCGCTTCGGCGGCGGCGCCTGCTGGTGGCGGGTGATCCACGCGGACGGCACCCCGGCCCCCGGGCACGACGCCGTCGCCCTCGGGCACTACCTGGCCGAGGGGACGCCGCTGCGCTCGGACCAGCCGGTCCGCGTGGACCTGGGCCGGGCCCGGTGGCCGGGCCGCTGAGCGCTAGCACCGGCGCAATGTCGGTGCCGCGTGGTGGAATCAGACCTGATGAACGGTTACCGACTTGTCCGCCGCGGCCCGGCTGCCCCGGTGCTGCCCGGCTCAGTGACGCCTCCGCCCGCCCTGGACGAGGCCCAGCAGCGGGTGGTCGACCACAAGGGCGGCCCGCTGCTGGTGCTGGCCGGGCCGGGGACGGGCAAGACCACCACGATCGTGGCCGCGGTGGCGGACCGGATCGAGCGGCGGGGGACCGACCCCGGCCGCATCCTGGTGCTCACGTTCAGCCGGAAGGCGGCGGGCGAGCTGCGCGACCGCATCACCGCCCGGCTCGGCCGGACGACCTCGGAGCCGCTCGCGCTTACCTTCCACAGCTACGCCTACGCGCTCGTCCGCCGGGAGTTCGTGCTGGCCGGAGACCAGCCGCCGCGCCTGCTGTCGGCGCCGGAGCAGCTGCTGGAGATCCGCCGGCTGCTGCACGGCGAGATCGCCGACAACCCCGGCAACTGGCCCGAACGGTTCCGGCCGGCTCTAGCTACCCGAGGCTTCGCCGAGGAACTGCGGGACGTGCTGATGCGGGCGGCAGAGCGCGGGCTGGACGGGAAGGGGCTGCGCCAGCTCGGCCGCGCGAGCGGAGCCCGGTCCGAGGACTGGGTGGCCGCCGGCGCGTTCCTCGACCGCTACTCAGCCCGCTTCGACCTGGCCCCCGTCCCCGCCTACGACTACGCCGAGATCGTCCGGCTCGCCGCGAGCCTGCTGACCCGGCAGGCGATCCGGCAGCGGGAGCAGGACGCGTACGACGCGGTGTTCGTCGACGAGTACCAGGACTGCGACCCGGCCCAGGAGGCGCTGCTGCGGGCGCTGGCGGGCAACGGCCGGGACCTGGTGGCGGTGGGTGACCCGGACCAGTCGATCTATGCCTTCCGCGGTGCGGACGTGCGGGTGCTCACCAGCTTCCCCGAGACCTTCCGCGGCCCGGACGGCACGCCGGCCCCGGTGGTCGCACTGCGCGCCTGCCGCCGCAGCGGCCCGGTCCTGCTGGCCGCGTCGCGCCGGGTCGCCCGCCGCCTGCCGGCCGCGTTCGGCACCGAGGCGGCCGCGCACCGCCGGCTGATCCCGGTCCCCGGCGGGCCCGCCGGGCAGGTGCGGATCTGCGTCGCGGACACCCAGGCGCAGGAGGCGGCCGTGGTCGCCGACACCCTCCGCCGGGCCCACCTGGCCGACGGCGTGCCCTGGGACCGGATGGCGGTCCTCGTCCGGTCCGCGCAGCGGCAGGTCCCGGCGCTGCGCCGGGCGCTGACGGCGGCGGGCGTGCCGGTGACGGTGGCCGGCGACGAGCTGCCGCTGCCCGACGAGCCGGGCGTCCGGCCGCTGCTCACCCTGCTGCGCTGTGCGGTCCGGCCCAGCCGGCTCGACGACGAGACCGCGGCCGAGTTGCTCACCGGCCCGCTTGGCCAGACCGACAGCCTGGGCCTGCGGAAACTCCGGCGTGCCCTCGACGGGGGGCCGCTGCGCGAAGCCCTCACCGACCCGCGCGCCCTGCACGCGGTCAGCGACCGGATCGCGGCTCCCGCCCGCCGCGTCGCGGCCCTGCTCAGCGTGGCCGTTCGGCAGGTCGAGCGCGACGCCCCGGCCGAGGACGTGCTCTGGTCCGTCTGGAGCGAATCGGGCCTGGCCGCCCGCTGGGAAGAGCTGGCCGAGCACGACAGCGCCGCCGACCGGGACCTGGACGCGGTGCTCGCGCTGTTCGAGGCCGCGGCGAGGTTCAGCGATGACCTGCCCCCGGGCCGTTCCCGCCCGCAGGTACACCGGGCCGGTCACGTCGCGCTTTTCCTGGACAGCCTCACCGGTCAGGAGATCGCGGGCGACACGCTGGCCGAGCAAGCGGTCCGCGAGGACTCCGTCCGCCTGCTGACCGCGCACCGGGCCAAGGGCCTGGAGTGGGACGTGGTGGTGGTCGCCGGGGTGCAGGAGGAGGTCTGGCCCGACCTGCGGCAGCGCGGCTCGCTGCTCGGCGCCGACGAGCTGGCCGAGACGGCCGGGGCGTCGGGTGCGTTCACCACCGGGAGCACCCAGGGGGCCGGCGCGCCGCGGGACGTGGCCGCCGCGGCCCTGACCGCCCGGCTGCTGGCCGAGGAGCGCCGCCTGTTCTACGTCGCCGCCACCCGGGCCCGGAGGCTGCTGGTAGTGACCGCCTCCGGCGGGGACGAGCGGGACCAGCGGCCCTCCCGGTTTCTGGCCGAGCTGGCCGGGGACGAGATAGAGATCGAGCGGGCCGGCGCCGCCACCCGCTGGCTGTCTCTCCCGGCCCTGGTCGCGGACCTGCGCCGGACCGCGGCGGACCCGGGCCAGCCGCAGACGCTGCGGCGGGCCGCCGCCCGGCAGCTGGCCCGGCTGGCGGACGCCGGGGTGCGCGGGGCCAGCCCGCGGGACTGGTACGCGCTGACCGAGCTGTCCGACGCCGCCCCCATCGTGGGCGAGGGGGAACGGGTCTTGCTCTCGCCTTCCCACGTGGAGACGTTCACCCGCTGCGGCCTGCGCTGGCTGCTCGAGTCGGCGGTCGGCGCCGGGCACCCGGACGTGCTGCGGCACCTGGGCACCGTCATCCACGCCGCCGCCCAGCTCATCGCCGAGGGGGCCAGCGAGCAGCAGGTCGCCAGCCGGATCGACGACGTCTGGCACCACCTCGACTTCGGCAGCGTCTGGTACGGGACCCGGCAGCGGGAACTCGCCGAGCGGATGGTCCGCAAGTTCCTCGACTGGCACGCGGCCAACCCGAGGGAACTGCTCGCGGCCGAGCAGGCCCTTAAGGTGCAGGTCGGCCAGGTGGAGATCACCGGCCGGGTGGACCGCCTGGAGCGGGACGCCGACGGCCGGGGCGTCATCGTGGACCTCAAGACCGGGGGAACCTCTCCGCACGAGGACGAGCTGGACCGCCATCCGCAGCTTGGCGTCTACCAGCTCGCGGTACTGCTCGGCGCGTTCGAGCGGCTCGGCGTGACCGAGCCCGGCGGCGCCGAGCTGGTCCAGGTGGGCAAGGCGGGCCTGACCGCCCGGGCCAAGGTGCAACGCCAGCGCGCCCTGCCGGACGACTCCGAGCCGGGCTGGGCCCGGAACCTGGTCGACGCGGTCGCTCAGGGCATGACCGGCCCGGTCTACCGGGCCCGGGTGAACCCCGGCTGCCGGACCTGCCCGGTGTCCTCGTGCTGCCCCGTGCATCCCGACGGCGGCGAGGTCACCCGGTAGCGGCCGTCCGCGTTAGCGCACGCTAACGCGGGTTCGCGGCCTGCCGGTACATTGACCGGCAGGAGGTGCCATCCGTGGACTACGTGACCAGCCGGGCGTCAGCGCCGGAAGATGACCGGCACGCCTGGGCCAGGCCAGCGGTGGAGGACCTGGGCGGCGGCTTGTACCGGCTGCCCCTGCCGCTGCCGGGCGACGCGCTGACCGCGGTGAACGTCTACGCGATGGTCCGCGACGACGGGGTGGACCTGATCGACGCGGGCATGGCGATCGCGCCGGCCCGGGAACGGCTCACCGAGGCGCTCGGCCAGCTCGGCTACGGCCTGCCGGACATCCGGAACTTCTTCATCACCCACATCCACCAGGACCACTACACGCTGGCGGTGGAGCTGCGGACCACCCTGCGCGGGCAGATCACGCTAGGGGCGGAGGAACGGGCCAATATGGCCGCGATCAGGGACGTCGCGGCCGGCCGGGCCGAGGTCGGGTTTATCGGGATGCTCCCGGCGATGGGCGCGGCCGACCTGGCCGCGCAGGTGCACGGCATCCTCGGCCCGCGCCTGGCCGACCCGCGGCCCCGGCTGCAGTGGTCCGACCCCGACTGCTGGATCGCCGACGGCGCGCTGATCGACCTGCCCGGCCGGACGCTGCGCGCCATCCACACGCCGGGGCACACCTCCGGTCACGTGGTGTTCTACGACGAGGCGGCGGCCACGCTGTTCGCCGGCGACCACGTGCTGCCGCACATCACCCCGTCGATCGGCTTCCAGCCGGTTATCACCCGGCTGGCGCTCGACCAGTACCTGGCCTCGCTGCGGCTGATGCTCACCCTGCCCGACGCGCGGCTGCTGCCCGCGCACGGCCCGGTCCAGGCGTCCACCCACGTCCGCGTCCGCCAGTTGCTCGAGCACCACGAGACCCGGCTCGCGCAGACGCTCGCGGCCGCGTCCGGCGCTCCGGTCACCGCCTTCGAGGTCGCCGGGGTGCTGCCGTGGACCCGCAGGCAGCGCCGGCTGGCCGACCTGGACCCGATGAACCAGCTGCTGGCCACCGGTGAGACCGCCGCCCACCTGGAAGTCCTGATGGTCCGGGGCCAGCTGGCCCGGACCCGGTCGCCCGAGGGCATCGACTTCTACCGGGTGCCGTCGGCCGCCGTGACCGCCCGCTGAAAGTGCGGGAGCAGGGATGCCCAGCCGGCCTGGTTCGCCTCGCGCCACTGGCCGGCGGCGCGGCCCAGCCGTTCCCAGCCGCGGTGCTCGATCTCGATCCGGGTCAATCTCGGGTCCGTGGCCAGGAACCGGATCTCCACCTCGGTCGCGTCGGAGCGGTCCCGCCGCAGGTGCCACAGGTAGACCAGCCGCTCCGGCGGGTCCCAGACGGTCACCTCGCCCCAGTCGTGCTCGGCCCCGTCCCGGCTCCGCTCGTAGATCCGGCCGCCGACACCGCTTTCCATGACGACGGCGAGGCCGGATTCACCGGTCACGGTGTGATCGGCCGGCCACCACGTGCCGATGCCCGAAGTCCACACCGCGAACGCATGTCCGGCCGGGCAGTGCACGTCAAACGACATCCGCAGCGGCTGCGTCACCAGCCGGTCTCCCTCATGTTCTCGGTTCCGGTGCTGCCGGCAGCCGTGTTCTCGGTCAGGTCGGGCACCGTGTTCTCGGCCAGCAACCGGAAACGGGTGCCCGCCTCACCCCATACCCGCTCCAGGTACTCCCGGACCGCGCCGGTTCCGCGCTCCTGCAGGTAGTAGATCCGGCGGGTTCCCTGCGCCCGTTCCGCGACCATTCCGGCGTCCTTCAGCAGGCGCAGGTGGCGTGAGACCGCGGGCCGGCTGATGGTCATCGCGTCGGCGATCTCCCCGACCGGCTTGCCGCCGGCGCTGAGGATCCGCAGGATCTGCCTGCGGTTGGCGTCCCCCAGGGCCTCGAATACCAGTGCCTCAAACTCCGGTGCCCCGAACTCCCCGGCTGCCGCTGCCATCAGTCGGCGGCCGACTCGACTCGCTGCTTCAGTCCGCGCGCGAACTGCTCAAAAGAGGGACCCAGGTCGGGCATCGAACGCCAGATCAGCGGGAGCAGCGGGCCGGAGTACTCCTCCCGCATCCGGAACGTGGCGCGACCGCCCGCGTCGGGGGACACCTCGTAGGTCCGGATGCCGCGGAACCGGCCCAGCGGCATTCCGCCGCTGAACCGCAGGTGAGCGGGCGGCTCGAACGGCTGACCTTGACCGGGAAGGCGCGGCCCGGTGCCGCCTGCGAACGGATCTTGAGAGTCGCCCCGGGCGCGATGCCGCCCTCGACCGCGTCGACGCCGGAGTCCCAGGTCGGCCAGGCCGCCCCGTCGCTAAGCACCGCCCACACCGCCTCGGGACTGGCGTCTATCGTTTCCACGGCCTCGTAGTAGCGCATCTGCTGGCCCTCCGTAGTCGGTAACCAGAAGATTACGGTAACTCAGGAGTTACCGGTAGTACTTCTGCGGCAACCAGACGACCGGACTGCAATCAAGACCGGCCCGCGAACCTTGACCGGCCCGCGAACCTTGACCGGCCCGCGAACCTTGACCGGCCCGCGAACCTTGACCGGCCCGC
>DASWUW010000133.1:0-6058 GCA_036406335.1 Trebonia sp. | reverse complement strand
GATCGAGCAGGCCCGGCAGGAGATCGAGGAACGGGCCAAGCAGCTCGACCAGGCGTCCCGGTACAAGTCCCAGTTCCTGGCCAACATGTCCCACGAGCTGCGCACCCCGCTGAACAGCCTGCTGGTGCTGGCCCGGCTGCTGGCCCAGAATCCGCACGGCAACCTGAGCGGCAAGCAGGTCGAGTACGCCAGCGTCATCCATGCCTCGGGCTCGGACCTGCTGCGGCTGATCAACGACATCCTCGACCTGACCAAGGTCGAGGCGGGCAAGATGGACATCACCCCGGAGCGGTTCGCGCTGGCCGGGCTGATCGAAGACCTGCGCGGGGTGTTCGGCCCGCTGACCGAGGAGAAGCGGCTCGGTCTCACCATCACCACGGCGCCGGGCGTGCCCGCCGACCTGGTGACCGACAAGCAGCGGCTGCGCCAGATCCTCTACAACCTGCTGTCCAACGCGGTCAAGTTCACCGAGGCAGGCCGGGTCGAGCTGCGGATCGAGATCGTCCCGGCGCCGCTGCCCGGCACCGGGTCGTGGATCGCGTTCTCGGTCACCGACACCGGCATCGGCATCGGCCCGGACAACCTGACCAGTATCTTCTCCGCCTTCCAGCAGGCCGACGGGACCACCAGCCGCCGCTACGGCGGCACCGGCCTGGGCCTGGCGATCTGCCGGGAGGTCGCCGCCCGGCTCGGCGGCGAGGTCACCGTGCACAGCGAGCTCGGCGCGGGCAGCACGTTCAGCCTGCACCTGCCGCTGGTCCAGCACAGCGGCCCGCAGCCCCGGGCGCTGGCCGCGGACAGCAGCGTCCGGCCGGTGCCGGACGCCCGGCCGCACGAGTCGCTGCACGGCCACAAGGTGCTGGTCGTCGACGACGACCCGCGCAACGCCTTCGTGCTGACCGACGTCCTGGAGATGCACGGCATCACCGTGGTGCAGGCGACCGACGGCCGGATGGCCATCGCCCAGCTCGCGGCGGGCGATATCGACCTGGTGCTCATGGACGTGATGATGCCGCAGATGGACGGCTACGAGACCACGCGCGCCATCCGCCGGATGGCCCAGTACACCCGGCTGCCGGTCATCACCGTCACCGCGCGGGCCATGCAGGGCGACCGGGAAAAGAGCATCGACGCCGGCGCCACCGACTACATCACCAAGCCGATCGACATCGAGGAACTGCTCAACTGCATGGAACGCTGGCTGGCCCCCAGCACCCGCGCCTGACCAGGCACCCGCCCGCGCCCGATACCGGCGCCCGGGCATCCGGCGGCGGACATGGATCGTGCCCGCTAGGCGGGGGGGCGCCTAGCGGGCACGAGTACTGGGGGGAGGAGGAACCGCTCAGGCGGCCAGGACCGCGGAGTCCAGCGCGGTGCCGTACACGGCGAGGGTCTCGTGGGCGATCCGCTCCCAGGAGTAACGGGACTGCGCCCGGTCGGCGGCGGCGACGCTGAACGCCTCCAGCAGCATCGGGTGCGACAGCAGCTGGCGGATCCGCTGGGCCAGCAGGGCGGGGCGCCCCGGCGGGACCAGGATGCCGGTCGTCCCGTCCACCACGGCGTCCACCAGGCCGCCGACCGCGGAGGCGATGACCGGGGTGCCGCAGGCCATGGCCTGGACGGCCAGGATGCCGGAGGGGTCGTACTCGCTGACGCTGACCATCAGGTCCGCGGACCGCAGCAGCGGCGGGAGCTCGGTACGGCCGACCTGCCCGGCAAACGTCACCTGGTCGGACACGCCGAGCGTCTCGGCCAGCTTCACCAGCCGGCGGAAGGCCAGGTCGTCGCGGAGCTCGCTGGTTTCCGGACCGCCCGCCACCACCAGGTCGGCGCCGGGCACCTTGGACAGTGCGCGCATCAGCGTGCCGAGGGCGTCGATTTCGCTCAGGTCGGCCACCGTCACCAGTCGCGGCCGCGTGGTGCGCTCGGCCACCGGGCCCTCCGGGTTGAACTCGTCGGTGTTCACGCCGCACGGCACCACGCGGATGTGCCGGCGCGGTACGCCCAGACGGGTGAGGTCGGACTCTTCGTCGGAGCTTCCGGCGACCACGGCGCTGGCACTGCGGCCGATCGCGGACTCCAGCCGGATGCGCTCGGTGCCGGCGTCGCCCGGCAGCACGTGGTAACGGCGCTCGGCCACCCCGAGGGAGTCAAAGGTCTGCACAACCGGGAGACGCAGATCCCGGGCGGCGGCAAGGGCGGCGAGGCCGCTAGTCCAGCGCATCGCGTGCACCACGTCGGGGCGGTCCGCGTTCATGCGCTCGTGCAGCGGGCGGGCAAAGGCGGGAACCTGGGCCAGCAGCTCCGACTCGGCGTGCTCGGCCTTGCCGTCCGCCGCGCCGATGTACTCCACCGTGACGCCCCGCTCAAGCTCGCTCCGCACCGGCTGTGCCTGAGTGCCCCGCTGCGCGTAGACAGTTACCTGGTGGCCGTTGCCCGCCAGCGAGTGGCTTAGCTCTCGCAGGCGTGAGTCGTTCACCTGTCCGGTGCTGTCGCCGGCTATCGGTGTTACGTGCTGCGCTACCAGGGCGATCTTCATGGGGGGAGCCTCTCTCACCGCGGATGTCATTACGGTGAGCGGGTCCGGAGGCCTGGAAGATTCAGCAAAGAATAGTGGCCGCGCGAGCACGCACGCCGTAATGGCGTGGAACGTGCCTGCGTCGTAGGCACCACTGGGACTGACTATAGCGACCGAGCGGGCGGCTGGCTAGTCCTCGTCGTAAATTTATCCCGCACTCGCCTCGTTGACGCTCGGGTAAACCGGCACCAGCTGGTCAGCGGCGGTAAGCCGGAGCATCTTGGCCACCGCGTCGCGCGGGCAGGCCAGGGCGAGTACGCCTCCCTGGCGGTCCATCGCCCGGTTGGCGCGCAAGATGACATGCAGCGCGGAGGAGTCCATGAAACGCAGGCCCGCCAGATCGATGATCAGCGTGCGCGGTTCTTTGGCCACCTCAGCGTCGAGCACGTCGCGGAGGGAGTCGCTGTTGGTCACGTCGGCTTCGCCGGCCAGCCCTACCAGTGTGTACGGCTCGCTATCCGACTCGACCGTCGCGACCGAGGTCGTGAGCAGGTCCACACTCGTGTTTGTACCACATGAGCGACCCGGTTGGCGTGCCTCAGGCCCGGTCATCGGCCGAACGCAGGGTCATGTGCATGCGCACGGTGGTGCCGTTGGCGTCGGAGTTCAGTTCGACCTCGTCGCAGACCTGGTACACCAGCCACAGGCCGTGTCCGCCGGATGCGTCGAGCGAGGGCTTGCGCTGGCCCGCGAGCGGATCGGTGATGATGCCTTCGTCGTGGATCTCGCATACCACCTCGTCCGCGTCGTGCCAGATGGCCAGCGTCCCCGATCCCCGGGTGTGCCGCAGCGTGTTGCCGACTACCTCGCTGACGGCGAGCACCAGGTCGTTGATCCTTTCCTCCGCGAGGCCCGCTTCCCTGGCGTGCTTGACCACCAGGGCACGAACCTGCGACAAGTCCGAGCGGTAGGTGTGATACATGGCATCGCTTGTCGGCACGGGCAGCGCGGGCTGCGGCTGGACAGGACGGGGAACCGCGGATGGGCTAGTCACACTGGTCTGTCCACGGTGCCGGAAGCAACCGCCTTCGGCAACATCACCGCTTCGTATCCCGCCGTAGGAGGTTTCGTGCTGACCGCAATCGCGTGCACTCCCATTCTGGCCGGTGGCTCGCCGTCGGTGTCTGGTCTTGCCTGCTCCGTCGTCGCGGGCGGCGAAGGGATACGAAGCGGGCCCGCCTGGCTCCCGCGCTGGCCGAGCTGGACGGCGACCTTGACCGTGCCTGGACCGCGGAACAGCTGCGGATCAAGCACGGTCGGTAACACTACTGCCATGGTATTTCGCACTACCCGGCCCGTGCCCCTTCAAACTGCTCCTTCCCCGCGCCGCCGCCGGGCGCTAGACATGGAACCATGACGACAAGCAGGCGAAGTGCGACGTGGTTCGCGGCGACGGGGCGAACGGGGATGACCCACCGGTCCTGGATGCGCAGCCAGGGGTTCACCACTGAAGTATTCGACGGGCGGCCGGTGATCGGGATCGCGACTACCTGGTCGGAACTGGCCCCGTGCAACGTGCACCTGCACCGGGTAGCGGAGTCGGTCAAACGCGGGGTGTGGCAGGCGGGAGGTTTCCCGCTGGAGTTCCCGGCGATGGCGCTGGGGGAGACGCTGCTGCGCCCGACCGCCATGCTGTACCGCAACCTGCTGGCCATGGAAGCGGAAGAACTCATCCGGGCCAACCCGCTGGACGGCGTGGTGCTGCTGTCCGGCTGCGACAAGACCACGCCGGGCCTGCTGATGGCCGCCTCCAGCGTCGGCCTGCCCGCGATCATGGTGACCGGCGGCCCCAAGCTGAGCGGGAAGTACCAGGGCACCGACGTCGGGTCCGGCACCGCGGTCTGGCGGTGGGAGGAAGACCTGCTGGCCGGGCGGATGACCGAGGCCGAGTGCGCGTTCGCCGAGGGGTGCATGTCCCGTTCGGACGGGCACTGCATGACGATGGGCACCGCGTCCACTATGGCCTCGGCGGCGGAGGCCCTCGGCATGCAGCTGCCCTACTCGGCGTCCTGGCCCGCGGTCGACTCGCGCCGGTACGAGACCGCCCAGCGGGCCGGGCAGGTCATCGTGGACCTGGTGGAGAACGACCTTACGCCGGACAAGATCATGACCCGGGAGGCGTTCGAGAACGCGATCCGGGTCAACGCCGCGATCGGCGGGTCGACCAACGCCGTCATCCACCTGCTGGCCATCGCCGGGCGGCTCGGCGTCCCCCTTGAGCTGGACGACTTCGACGCCCTGGCCCGGGACGTGCCGACACTGGTGAACCTCCAGCCGAGCGGGAAGTACCTGATGGAGGACTTCTGCTACGCCGGCGGCCTGCCCGCGGTGATGCGCGAGCTCGGCGGCCTGCTGCACCCCGCCGCGCTTACCGTCACCGGTAAGACCGTCGCCGAGAACATCGCCGGCGCACCGTGCTGGAACCGCGACGTGATCATGCCGCTGGACCAGCCGTTCCAGCCGGCCGGCACCGGGACCGCGGTGCTGCGCGGCAACCTGGCCCCGAACGGGGCGGTGATCAAGCAGTCGGCTGCTTCGCCGCACCTGCTCCAGCACCGCGGCCGGGCCCTCGTCTTCGACTCGCCCGAGGCCTACCATCAGGTCGCCGCCGACCCTGACCTCGACGTGGACGAGACCACGGTCCTGGTGATCCGCTACTGCGGCCCCCGGGGTTACCCCGGCATGCCCGAGACCGCTAACGTCCCCCTGCCGGCCAAGCTGCTCAAGGCCGGGGTGCAGGATATGGTGCGGATCTGCGACGGGCGGATGTCCGGCACCGCTTACGGCACCGTGGTGCTGCACGTCGCCCCGGAGGCCGCGGCGGGCGGCCCGCTGGCCCTGGTCCAGACGGGTGACTGGATCACCCTCGACGTGACCGCCCGGGCCCTGACCCTGGACGTCCCGGACGAGGAGCTGGCCGCCCGCCGCGCCGCCTGGACCCCGCCCCTGCCGCTCGCCGTGCGCGGCTGGACCTGGCTTTACACCCAGCACGTGCAGCAGGCTGACACCGGCTGCGATCTCGACTTCCTCGTCGGCTCCAGCGGTCCTCAGGTCGGCCGCGACTCGCACTAGACGGCCCGGGGCCGGTCCGGGCCGCGGCGCCTGGACAGGCCCCGTCCCGGGCGTCTACGCTGAGGCGCGACTCAGCCGAGATCAGCTGGGTCCGCCTTCAAGGCTTCTGCCTGGTGACGGAATCCGGCGCGGGGTGAGTGTCCCCGCTTCACGCCGCGGTGGACGGTTCCCGGTGATGACCGCGGGTCGGTAGATTCTGGACGCCGACGACCCCGGTGCGGTCTCGCCCCGCCAGGCAGCGAACGGGACCCGTCATGTCATCGGCGACCTACCGCACCCTGCTGCGCGCCCCCGGCGCCAGCGCCTTCTTCCTGACCGCGGCCGCCGGCCGGGTCGGCATCGCGATGACCAGCCTGGGCATCGTCTGGCTGGTGCATGCCCGGACCGGTTCCTATGCCGCGGCCGGGC
>DASWUW010000132.1:0-7362 GCA_036406335.1 Trebonia sp. | reverse complement strand
CGCGGTCGGCCCTGGTGGGTGCGGATCGCCGACGCGCCGATGCTGACCGGCGCGCCCGTCCATGATCACCGGTCCGGGCGGTGCACGCTGCCGGACGCGGTCACCGCCCGCAGCGCGTCCGTGAGCTGGAGGACAAGCGGCTGCTACTGGCGCGCGACCGACTACTACGTGTTCGGGGACGGTGTCAGCGGCGGCCGCGAGTGGTCTTACCTCCGGCGCGAAGCGCGGCGCCGCCGCCGCCGCCGGGCCCGCCTCGGGCTGCGCGCCTGCCCCGGCGAGGACTGAAGGCGGAAGCCCGGTCCGTTACCCCGGCCGCGCGGGGAGTTCGCTCACGATGCGGGCGACGTGCGGCGCCGGGTCGCCCAGGTTGTCGATGACCAGCCGTCCGGCCAGCTCCGGCGGCCAGGGCTCGTAGCGCCGCCGCCGCACTTCCTCCCAGGCGGGCACGTGGTGGCCCGGCATCTCCGGCCCGCGGGTCTCCACCCGGCGCCGGTGCTCGGCCGGGTCGCTGCAGAGGACCTCCACGAACCGCAGTTCCGCGCCGGTCCTGGCCGCCAGCGCCACCCACCCGGCCCGGGCCGCGGCGACGTCGTTCACCGCGTCGGCAACCACGTCACGCCCGGCGGCGAGCTGGTCGGCGGCGACCTGCTCGGCGATCACGTAACCCACCGGGTTGTCGGTGAACGGCGTCAACGTGGCGCTGACGGCCGCCTCGATGCTGTCGATCCGCAGGTAGGTCGCGCCGAGCGCGTCCGCCGTCCCGCGCGAGAGCACGGACTTGCCCGAGCCGGGCAGTCCGGCAAACACCACCAGCAAAGCCATGCCCGCAGGCTACTGGTGCCGCCGCCCGTCAACGGTCGGCGGTGACCGCCGGCTCGGGGACGGCCGGGCGGGGGGCGAGCGACCCGGCCGCGGCGAAGGCGGCGATGAACAGGGCGCCGATCAGCCACAGGGAGCGCAGCAGGCCCGCTGACTGAGCCAGCGTCCCGATAGCAGGCGGCCCGGCGAAGTTGGCGAAGTAGCCGATGGACGACACGACGCTGATCCGCGCGACCGCGTTAGGCCCGCTTTGCGCCGCCGCGGACGTGCCGAGGGGAAAGCCCAGGGAGACGCCGAACGCCCACAGCACCACGCCCAGCAGGACGAGCCAGCGGTCGCCGGCCAGGATGAACAAGGCGATGCCGGCCACGCCGACCGCGGTGGTCACGCGGATGGCCAGGACGCGCCCGAGACGGTCCACTACCGGGCCGGCGAAGATCCGGGTCAGCCCTTCGGTGACGGCGAAGACGGTGAAGAACAGGGCGGCGACCGCGGGGGTCTGCCCGTGGTTGTTCCGCACGGCGAGGGTGAGCCAGCTGTTGGCCGAGCCCTCGCCGAGCTCGACGCCCAGCATGACCAGGCCGATGAGCAGCAGCCGCCCGTCCAGCCAGCCGCGGAGCCACTGGCGGAGCTGCGTTCCCCGGTCCTGCCGCGGCGGCCGTCCGGCCGGCTCGCGCTCACCCGGCGGGATACCGGGCGCGGTCCCGCAGGCGGCGACCGCGATGAACACCGCCTCGCCGATGAGCTGCGCCGCGGGAGTAACGTCCAGGGCCGCGCACGCCGCGCCGATCCCCGATCCGACCGCGGCGCCGATGGACCAGGCGGCGTGCATGCCCGGCATGAGGGTCCGCCCCGCGGATCTTTCCACGGCGGCGCCCTCCACGTTGATCAGCACGTCGAGCAGGCCGACGCCGGTCCCGGTGATCACGAAGGCGACCGCGAGCAGCGGAATAGAGCCGGCGATGAGCGCGACGCCCATCACGGTCATCGCGGCGGCGATCAGCCCGGCCGCCCCCAGGACGGCGCGGCGGCCGCCCGCCCAGTGCCGGACCGGGGTGGAGGCGAGCAGCCCGAGGATCGAGCCGACGGTGATCCCGGCCAGCAGCAGTCCGATGGTAGCCGTGCCGACGTTGAGCTCGGCCTTGATGGCGGGCAGCCGCGGGCCCCAGGCGGCGACCGTGATCCCGCCGAGCCCGAACGCGGCGGTCACCGACCAGCGCCGGCGAGCTAGCGGCGGCCCGCCTGACGTGAGCGCTGCGTCCGTCATCGACCTGCCCTCCGCCGGAAACCTGCCAGTGGAAGGTAACACGGCCGGGTCCGGTCCGGTACCCGGCGGCAGCAGCCGCTCGAGGATCGCCAGCGAGCGGCCCACGTCGACCGTGCCCGGGTCGAGGAGCCACTGGATCTGCAGGCCGTCGGACGCGGCGATCACCAGTGCGGCCGCGTCTGCCGGGTCGATGTCCGCCGCGACGGTCCCCGCCCGCTGCGCCGACTCGACCCGCGCCGCGAGCTCCGCCCGCAGCGAGCGGAACCGGTCGCGGACGAATTCCCGGGTCACGGCGTGCTGCTCCTGCAGCGCGTCGGTGGTGAGGGTCGCGTACAGCTCCACCAGGCCGGGGATCGACCGGTTGCGCTCGGCCGCCTCGACGATCAGGCCGACGGCGGACGGGTCCGTCGCCGGGACGGCGCCCGCCGCCCGCGCCTCGTGCGTCCGGTACGCCTCCACCAGCAGCTCGTCGCGCGAGGAGAAGTAGTGGCGCAGCGCCGTGTGCGACACCCCGATCGCCTGGCCCACCGAGCGCAGCGACGCCCGGTCCACGCCGCGCTGCCCGAGCAGGGCGACCAGGCTGTCCAGGATCTGCTGCCGGCGCCGCACCCCCTTCGGGTACGAGCGGGGCCTGCTCCCGGCGGTGTCTTCCGTCACCTCGCCATCGTAGAAGCGCCCGGCCGCTAAGCGCTCACCCTCCGCAGCCGGCCGGTCCGCCGGGTTGACGGGCCTCGATATGCGCGGATAGCGTCCAGGTGCGTGACGGCGCAGGGAAGCTGGTGGGAAACCAGCACGGTCGCGCCACTGTGAGCCAGCCCGGTCCGGGCGGGCGAGTCAGGTACTGCTCCGTCACGACGCCCGCCCACGTAGGGACGCTGCATCCCGAAGGAGGCTCACGGACTCGTGATCACCCTGCTGTCCACCTCGGACACCGACCTGCTGTCGGCCCGCGCGAGCGGCGCCGGGTACCGGCTCGGCAACCCGGCCCGCCTGTCCGCGGACGACGTGCCCGCGCTGCTCGACGGGGCCAGCGCCGTCGTGGTGCGCATCCTCGGCGGACGGCGGGCCTGGGAGGACGGCCTGGACGCGGTGCTGGCCTCCGGGGTGCCCGCGGTGGTGCTGGGCGGCGAGCAGGCCCCGGACGCCGAGCTGATGGAGCTGTCGACGGTCGCCAGCGGGATCGTCGCGGAGGCGCACGCGTACCTGGCCTACGGCGGTCAGGAGAACCTGCGCCAGCTCGCCCGGTTCCTGTCCGACGCGGTCACGCTGACCGGCGAGGGCTTCGACCCGCCCGCCCCGATGCCGCTGTGGGGGCTGCTGGACCGGCCCGCCGACCCGGCAGCGGCGGAGACGGCCGCGGCCGAGACGGGCGCGCCCCGCCCGGTCATCGGCATCCTGTACTACCGGGCCCATCACGTGGCCGGCAACACCGGCTTCGTGCACGCCCTGGCCGACGCGGTGACCTCGGCCGGCGGGCGGCCGCTGCCGGTGTACTGCTCGTCGCTGCGCACCGCCGAGCCGGCCCTGATCGACACGCTGCGCCAGGCCGACGCGATCGTGGTGACCGTGCTCGCCTCCGGCGGCCTGGTGCCCGCGACCGCCGGCGCCGGCGGAACCGACGAAGAGTGGGACGTCGGCGCCCTCGCCCGCCTGGACGTGCCGGTCCTGCAGGGGCTGTGCCTCACCTCCTCCCGCGCCCGCTGGGCGGGCAGCAGCGAGGGGCTGACCCCGCTGGACGCCGCCACCCAGATTGCCATCCCCGAGTTCGACGGCCGCCTCATCACCGTCCCGTTCTCGTTCAAGGAGATCGGCCCCGACGGGCTCACCAGCTACGTCCCCGACGCCGAGCGGACCGCCCGGGTGGCCGGCATCGCCGTCCGGCACGCGCTGCTGCGGCACGTCCCGGCGGGGGAGCGGCGGGTCGCGCTGATGCTGTCGGCCTACCCGACCAAGCACGCCCGGATCGGCAACGCGGTCGGCCTCGACACCCCGGCCTCGGTGATCGCGCTGCTCGGCGCGATGCGGGACGCCGGCTACGACATCGGCGGGGACGAACTCCCGGGTATGGCGGACGGCGACGGCGACGCGCTCATCCACGCGATCATCGCCGCCGGCGGCCAGGACGAGGACTGGCTCACCGCCGGGCAGGTCGAGGGCAACCCGGTCCGGATCCGCGCCGCGGACTACCGGGCCTGGTTCGAGGCCCAGGACCCGGGCCTGCGGGAAGCCGTCACCACCCACTGGGGCGACCCGCCGGGAGAGCTGTTCACCGACCGCAGCCGCGACCCCGAGGGGGAGATCGTGCTGGCCGCGCTGCGGGCCGGCAACGTGGTGGTGCTGGTGCAGCCGCCGCGCGGGTTCGGCGCCAACCCGATCGCCATCTACCACGACCCCGACCTGCCGCCGAGCCACCACTACCTGGCCGCCTACTACTGGCTGCGGGAGAAGTTCGGCGCGCACGCCGTCGTGCACGCGGGCAAGCACGGCAACCTGGAGTGGCTGCCGGGCAAGACGTCGGGGCTGTCCGCCGCCTGCGGCCCGGATGCCGCGATCGGCGACCTCCCGCTGATCTACCCGTTCCTGATCAACGACCCGGGCGAGGGCACGCAGGCCAAGCGCCGCGTGCACGCCACCCTGATCGGCCACCTGGTGCCGCCCATGGCCCGGGCCGAGACCTACGGCGACATCGCCCGGCTCGAGCAGCTGATGGACGAGCACGCGCAGATCGCCGCGCTGGACCCGGCCAAGCTGCCCGCCATCCGGGCCCAGATCTGGACGCTGATCCAGGCGGCCAAGCTCGACCATGACCTGGGCCTGGACGGGCGCCCGCACGACGCTGAGTTCGACGACTTCCTGCTGCACGTCGACGGCTGGCTCTGCCAGATCAAGGACGCCCAGATCCGCGACGGGCTGCACGTGCTCGGGTCGGCGCCGGAAGGCGCCGCCCGGGTCAACCTGGTACTCGCCATCCTGCGCGCCCGGCAGATGTGGGGCGGCCAGGCCCGGGCGCTGCCCGGGCTGCGCGAGGCCCTCGGGTACGCCGAGCAGTCCGACGACCGCGAGGCGGCCGACGCGGCCGAAGCCCGGGCCCGGGCCCTGGTCGAGGCGATGGAGGCGGCCGGCTGGGACGCCGCCGCGGTCCCCGGCGTCGTCGCGGGCGTGCTCGGAGGCACCGAACCGGGCGCGGTAGCCGAGGTGCTCCGCTTCGCCGCGACCGAGGTGGTACCCCGGCTGGCGGCGACCACGGACGAGATCAGCCGGACCCTGCACGCCCTCGACGGCGGTTTCGTCCCGGCCGGCCCGAGCGGCTCGCCGCTCCGCGGCCTGGTCAACGTGCTGCCCACCGGGCGGAACTTCTACTCCGTGGACCCGCGGGCCGTCCCGTCCCGGCTCGCCTG
Organism: Trebonia sp.; assembly: GCA_036406335.1. Lineage (GTDB taxonomy): Bacteria > Actinomycetota > Actinomycetes > Streptosporangiales > Streptosporangiaceae > Trebonia. Next base: position 1,878 of record DASWUW010000132.1, on the reverse strand, counting down.
GGAGACCGGCCAGGCGATGGCCGACTCGCTGCTGGCCCGCTACCAGGCCGACACCGGAACCTACCCGCAGTCGGTAGGCCTGTCGGTCTGGGGGACCGCCGCGATGCGGACCTCCGGCGACGACGTGTCCGAGGTACTGGCCCTGCTCGGCGTCCGGCCCGCCTGGGACGAGGCGTCCCGCCGGGTCAGCGGCCTCGACCCGGTCCCGCTGGCGGAGCTCGCCCGGCCCCGCATCGACGTGACGGTGAGGATCAGCGGCTTCTTCCGCGACGCGTTCCCGCACGTGGTCACCATGCTGGACGACGCCGTCCGGCTGGTCGCCGGGCTGGACGAGCCGGACGAGGCGAACTTCGTCCGCGCCCACGCCCAGGCCGACCTGGCTGAGCACGGCGACGAGCGGCGGGCCACCACCCGGATCTTCGGCTCCAAGCCGGGTGCGTACGGGGCGGGACTGCTGCCGCTGATCGACGCGCGCAACTGGCGCGACGACGCCGACCTGGCCGAGGTCTACGCCGCCTGGGGCGGGTTCGCCTACGGCCGCGAGCTGGACGGCCGCGAGGCCCGGGCGGACATGGAGACCTCCTACCGGCGGATCGCGGTCGCCGCGCACAACACCGACACCCTCGAGCACGACATCGCCGACTCCGACGACTACTTCCAGTACCACGGCGGCATGATCGCCACCGTCCGGTCGCTCACCGGCCAGGCCCCGCGCGCCTACATCGGCGACTCCACCCGCCCGGACACCGTCCGCACCCGGTCCCTGGCCGAGGAGACCGCCCGGGTGTTCCGCGCCCGGGTAGTCAACCCGCGCTGGATCGAGGCGATGAAGCGCCACGGCTACAAGGGCGCGTTCGAGCTCGCCGCCACGGTGGACTACCTGTTCGGCTATGACGCCACCGCGGGCGTGGTCGAAGACTGGATGTACGACAAGCTCACCCAGGCCTACGTCCTCGACCCGGCCATGCGCGAGTTCTTCGGCCAGTCCAACCCGTGGGCGCTGCACGGCATCGCCGAGCGGCTGCTGGAAGCGGCCGAGCGCAAGCTGTGGGACACCCCCGACCCGGAGACCCTGGCCGCCCTCCGCCAGGCCTACCTGGACACCGAGGGCGATCTGGAAGACCGCTAGGCCGGGGCTAGGCCGCGGAGCAGCGTCGGCAGGCCCGCGGGCACGCCGCCGTCGATGAGGGCGCCGACCGCGTCGGTGTCCAGGTGCTCGCCGACCAGGTCGGCCAGCACGTCGTAGCGCTGCTCCCGGACGACGGCGAAGCTCACGTCCGGCGCCGGGGTGAAGTCACGGCCGGCCCGGGCGGCCAGGTCGCGCAGGAACGCGCGCCGGAAACCGTCGTTCTCGAAGATCCCGTGCCAGGTAGTCCCCCGAACGGACCCGGCTTCCACCCCGTCCAGAAACGCCTCGCCGCCGTCCGGGGTAACCGCGCCATGATGGATCTCGTAGCCGGAAACCGGCTCCCCCAGCGCGGCTCCGGCCGGGCGGCCGAGGGTCTTGGCGGCGCCGAACCAGACCGTGGCGGGCAGCAGACCGAGCCCGGGCACCGTCCCGGCGCGGCTCTCCACGTCGTCGTTGATCTCCCGGGCCAGCATCTGGTAGCCGCCGCAGATGCCGAGCACCGCCCCACCGCGGGCGGCGCGGGCGGTGACGGCGGCGGCCAGCCCGCTGTCCCGCAGCCAGCCCAGGTCGCTGACGGTGGCCCGGGTTCCGGGCAGGATCACCAGGTCGGCGCCGTCCAGCTGGGCGGGCGTGCTGGCCAGCTCGACGACGACCCCGGGCTCGGCCGCGAGCGGGTCCACGTCGGTGACGTTGGACATCCGGGGCAGCCGGACAACCGCGATCCGCAGGCCGGCGGCGCCGCGGGGCGG
>DASWUW010000131.1:0-2664 GCA_036406335.1 Trebonia sp. | reverse complement strand
CGGGTAGGCACGGACGCCCCGCTCCTCCGCCGTCGCCGTCACGGGGGCGGTCCGTCCCGCTCCGAGAACCCGCAGCTTAACTTGGGCGTTAGACGTCACACACGAGCTGGTCGTTGCGCATTGCCGTAGCCTGGGCGCTCTCTGCCGCAGTCCTCGCCAGCACGCCGCTCCGCGTGTCCGGCCAGCCCGCTCCTGGGGACGCGCCGCCGGACGGCTTCGTCCCGGACTCGGCGACGGCGGTCCGGATCGCCATCGCCGTCTGGACGCCGATCTACGGTGCGGCACAGATCGCGCGCGAGCGGCCGTACCGGGCGCGGCTGCGTGGGGGCGTGTGGACAGTCGAGGGCTCGCTCCCGGGCTGCCGGCGCGTGCCGGAGGGCCGGTGCGTGGGCGTCGGCGGGGTCGCCCTCGCCGAGATCGCGCAGGCCGACGCCCGTGTGCTGCGGGTCGCGCACGGACGGTGACGACGGCCGACGCCCGCGCGGGAGGTGCAACATGAGCTTACGGACGGGCAGTGTGCGACTCGTACGCGCGTCTCCGGCGTGCGCGGCCCTGTTGGGCGGCCTCGTGGGGCTTGCGGCCGCCGGCTGCGACACCCTCACCGTTGCGAGCGGGCGCGTGGTTGACCAGGCAGGCCGCCCGGTCCAGGGAGTTATGGTGACCGCCAGCAAGAGCAATCAGCGCTTCGTCATGCGGACGGACACCGCGGGCCACTTCGCGGCGGAGTTCACCGGCGGGCTCCGGTCCCCCGACGCGGTGGTGTCCGCGTGCCGGCCGGGGTTCGCGTCCCGGGAGATCCGCATTCCGGACGGGGCGCAGGAGCGGGGCGTCACACTTACACTGCTCCCGGTCCGGACGGCTGGGGCGCAGCCCGCCTCCAGAGCCGGGACGACGCCGTGCCCGTGACGTCTAACGAGGCGTTGAAGCTGCCGGGTACGCACGGACACGCCTGCCCGCCTTCCACCTCCCGGGTACCGCGACCGGCACCGCGCTACGAAAACCCGCAGCTTAACTGGAGCGTTCGGCAGCAACACGCATCCGCGGTTGTCCAGGCAGAGGCGCTTACCGGCCGCTTGGCCGCGAGGCCGGCACGCCCTCGAGCATGCCGCGGATGCTGAGGTCCTCGTCGACGTCGGGCCAGTGAATGTGCACGCCGCCGCCGAGCAGCTCGAAGCGCGCGCGCTGCGCCGGAGTCGCCTCGGCGAGGCGCCACGACCACGCTAGAGGCACCGTAATGGTCCGCCCGTCCGCGAGGCGCGCCGAGATGACGTCCTCGGTTACCTCGACCGCGAGGGCGCGGGGGTCACTCTCCAGTCGTACCGCAGTGCTCACGCCAGGCCTCCACGATCCGGGGACGATGCTCGAAGATAACCCGGCGCGCGAGCGACAGGTCGCGGGGGCTGAGGCCGTGGTTGGCCGCCAACGTGAGCGGGTCGAGCCAGAACTTCGCCGTAGCCCGGTCCCGCTGCACGTGGACGTGCGGCGGCTCGTTGCAGTCGAAGCTCACGAAGTAGAGGCGGAACGGGCCGGGGATGCCGCGGATGGCTGGCACGGGGGTGGCGGAAGGCGGTCGGCCCACGGTAGCGGCTCGGCGCGCCGGATGGTAGCCTGCGGGCGTCCGGCGCTCCTGCTGCCGAACGAGACGTTGCAGCTGTCGAGTATGCGGGGACGCGGCAGCGCGGCCACGTAGCCCATCGTACGCAGCCGTCACCACGCCCCGAAAGCTCGCAGCTTAACTTGGGCGTTGGGCAGCAGACCAGCTACGCGACTTTGCGAGCGAGCGCCTGGCCGACGTCGCGGCGACTCGCACCCGCCGCGAGCAGGGCGCGGATCAGCAGTTCCAGCGACACGCTCGGATCGCCCGCTTCCATTTTCGCCACCCGGGACTGGCTCGACCCCGTGCGCCGCGCGAGCGCGGCCTGGGTGAGCCCGGCGGCCGTGCGGCGCTCGCGGAGCGCCCGGCTCAGACCGAGACGCATCTCGACGAGCGCGGCCTCCTCCGCTGAAAGCCCGAGGAAGTCGGCCGCGCCGCCCACGGCGAAGCCGGCCCGCTCCAGCTGCTTGCGCGTCTTGGCATCCATCCGTCTACTCTCCCCGCCGGGCGGCGTCGTAGAGACGCAGCCGCCGGCGACAGTCTTCGATCACGTGGGTCGGCGTCTGTGCCGTGGTCCTCGGGAACACGTCCGCGATCACGATCGCGTCGGCGTCGAGCCGGTACACGACCCGCCAGGTCCGCCCGGCATCGACGACCCGGAGCTCGTGGCATCGGGCGCCGATGCTCGGCATCGGCCGGGCGTGCGGCATGCTGAGATTCTCGCCCTGCTGCAGCCGCCGGAGGAGCCAGCCGGCTTCGAGGCGCGCGGCGGCGGAGAACGGAGGCGTCCGGACCTCGCCTCGAAGCCAGACCAGGGGCCTGTCACCGGGCGCCATGCGCGTAAACTATGTCATGCCCGACATGACGCAAGCGGGCCTCGGCGCCGTGCTGCCCAACGAGGCGTTGCAGCTGTCGGGTACGCCGGGACGCGTCTGGCCCGCCGCGGCGCACGTCGTATGCTGCTGCAGTCGCGCCTGGAGAACCCGCAGCTGAACTTGAGGCATTAGGCGGCACACCACCCGACGGCCGACCACGAGGGTTTGGGGGTGACCGGGACGGGGCCGCGCACC
>DASWUW010000130.1:0-2025 GCA_036406335.1 Trebonia sp. | reverse complement strand
TACCGGGACCGGTTACTGCCGGGTCAGGTTGGCCGCGCCGCCGCGCAGCACGTACTTCTGGATCTTGCCGGTAGCGGTCTTGGGCAGGTCGGTGACAAAGGTGACGCCGCGCGGGGCCTTGAAGTGCGCCAGCCGGTCCCGGACAAAGGTGATCAGCTCGTCCCCGGTGGCGGACTGACCCGGCAGCAGCACGACGAACGCGTGCGGGGTCTCGCCCCAGCGCTCGCTGGGCAGCCCGACCACCGCGGCCTCGCCCACGGCGGGGTGGCGCAGCAGGGTTCCCTCGACCTCGACCGAGGAGATGTTCTCCCCGCCGCTGATGATCACGTCCTTGATCCGGTCGCGGATCTCGGCGTAGCCGTCGGGGTGCACCACGGCGGCGTCTCCGCTGTGGAACCAGCCGTCGCCCATCGCCTTCTTGGTCGCCTCCGGGTCGTTGTAGTACCCGTCCATGACTACGTTGCCGCGGACGGTGATCTCGCCCAGGGTGGCCCCGTCCCAGGGCACCTCGGCGCCGTCCTCGTCCACCACCCGCAGCTCGCCCGAGGTGATCAGCTCCACGCCCTGCCGGGCCTTGAGTACCGCGCGGTCGGCGGGGGAGAGGTCCTCGTGCTCGGGCAGCGGGGCGCACACGGTGATAAACGGGGCGGTCTCGGTGAGCCCGTACACATGGGTGATCTCCCAGCCGAAACCGCCCTCCAGCCGCTCGATGGTGGCGGCGGCGGGCGGCGCGCCCGCGGTGACCACGTGCACCCCGGCGGGCACGTCCCCCCGGGTCTCGGCGGGCGCGTTGGCCAGCGAGATCAGTATGGTGGGAGCGGCGGACAGCCATCCCACCCGCTCGTCGCGGATCAGCGAGAAGACCAGGGACGGCTCGACCTTGCGCAGGCACACGTGGACCGCCCCGGCCGCGGTGACCGTCCAGGTGAAGGTCCAGCCGTTGGCGTGGAACATCGGCAGCGTCCACAGGTAGCGGTCACCGGTGCCCAGGCGCAGGTGCAGCAGGGTGCCGATGCTGTTCATGGCCGCGTTGCGGTGCGTGATCATCACGCCCTTGGGCCGGGACGTGGTGCCGCTGGTGTAGTTGATCGTCAGCAGGTCCCGCTCGCCGATTTCCGGCCGGCTGAACGACGGCTCGCTGGCCGCGATCTTCTCCTCGTAGTCGAGCCAGCCGTCGCGCCCGGCGCCGCCCTCCAGCGCGACGAAGTGCCGCACCCCGGGCAGCTGGTCGCGGACCGCGTCGATGGTGTCCAGGTAGTCGCTGTGCACGCACAGTACGGTGGAGCCGGAGTGGTTAACCATATAGACGAAGTCGTCCGCGGTGAGCCGGTAGTTCATCGGCACCAGCACCGCGCCGAGCTGGGGGACGGCGTAGAACGACTCAAGCTGCGCGTGCGTGTTGGGCGCGATAGTGGCGACCCGGTCGCCCTGGACTACGCCGAGCCCCTGCAGCGCCGCCGACCAGCGGTCACAGCGGTCGAAGAACTGCTCGTAGGTGAGCCTCAGCTCACCGTCGACGACGGCTTCGCGCTCCCCGTGCAGGCGACGGGTACGGCGGGCGAACTCCAGGGGAGACAGCGGCGTTTCCATATTTCGCATCCTGCCAGGTGGCCGTGATCTTCAAAAGTCCCCGTCCGGCCTGCTGGGCTTGGACAGGTTGGCGTAGCAGGTGCTGAGCACCGTCCGCAGCGCCTTCACCTGCGGCCCGGACAACCCGGTGACCATCGTGTCCTCCAGGATGGCGACGTCCTCCCGGCAGCGGTCGAGCAGGGCCCGGCCTTCGTCGGTGAGGGCGACAACCAGCCGCCGCCGGTCGGTCCGGTCGCGGTGCCGTTCGATCAGCGCGCGGCTCTCCAGCGCGGTGATCATGTCGGCCATCGACTGGGCGGTGACAAACGAGGACCGGGCCAGCTGGGCCGAGGACATGTCGGTGTGCCGCTCGAGGACGGTAAGCGCGGTGTACTGCGCCGTGGTCAGTCCGGCGGGCCGGACGATCTCGTCCAGCCGCGCCCGTACCGCCAGTTC
>DASWUW010000129.1:0-5249 GCA_036406335.1 Trebonia sp. | reverse complement strand
ACTACGTAGACGACGGACCCAGGGTCATCGCGCTGACCATCGACGACGGGCCCAGCCCGCTCTACACGCCGCAGGTGCTGAAGCTCCTGGACCGGTACGGCATCCGGGCCACCTTCTCGATGGTCGGGCAGAACGTGAGCTACTACCCGTCGGTGGCCAGGGACGTCGCGCAGGCCGGCCACAAGATCATCAACCACACGTGGAACCACGCCAACCTGACCTTGCTGGAGGCGCCTGCGCAGCTAACCGAGATCGTCCGGGCCACCGACGCCATCCACCGCGCGACCGGCACGCGCCCGGACATGTTCCGCGCGCCCTACGGAGCCTGGTCACGGCAGGTGCTCAGGTGCTGCGAGACCGAAGGGCTCACCCCGCTGGACTGGTCGGTCGACCCGCGCGACTGGGCCCGGCCCGGGGTCAGCCAGATCGTCCGCACCATCATGGCGACGACCAAGACGGGCTCCATCATCCTGGAGCACGACGGCGGCGGCGACCGGGCCCAGACGGTGGCGGCGCTGAAAATCGCGATCCCTCGCCTGCTCGACGCGGGCTACCACTTCGCGATCGCGTAGCTACAACGGCGTCACGTAGGCGCCGGAGATACCGCCGTCGACGAGGAAGGTCGAGGCGGTCATGAAGGAAGAGTCGTCGCTGGCGAGGAACGCGACGGCGGCCGCGATCTCCGCCGGCTCGGCGAACCGGCCCATGGGCACGTGGACGAGACGGCGCTGGGCCCGTTCGGCGTCCTTGGCGAACAGCTCCTGCAGCAGCGGCGTGTTGACCGGTCCCGGGCACAGGGCGTTCACCCGGATCCCCTCCCGTGCGAACTGCACGCCAAGCTCCCGGGTCATCGCCAGCACGCCCCCCTTGGAGGCCGAGTAGGAGATCTGCGAGGTGGCGGCGCCCATCACCGCGACGAAGGACGCGGTGTTGATGACCGATCCCTTCCCCTGGGCCCGCATGTAGGGGATGGCCGCCTTGCAGCAGAGGAAGACCGAGGTCAGGTTTACCTCCTGGACCTTGCGCCACGCCTCCAGGCCGGTGTCCAGGATGGAGTCGTCATCGGGCGGGGAGATCCCGGCGTTGTTAAAGGCGATGTCGACCGACCCGTACTCGCTGTTCGCGGTCGCGAACAGCCGCTCGACCGCGTCCGGGTCAGTCACGTCGGTGGCCAGGAACAGTCCGCCGGCCTCCTTCGCGGCGCGCGGCCCGGCTTCGGCGTCCACGTCGGCGACCACCACCCGGGCGCCCTCGCTGGCCAGGCGGCGCACGCTGGCCAGGCCGATGCCGCTGGCCCCGCCGGTGACCACGGCCACCCGTCCGCTCAGTCGGTCCACGTAGCTCACTCCTCAGTCGAGATGAAGACGTTCCTGGTGTCGCTGGCCCGCCGTTCCCGGTACCGTCCTCCCGCTGCCACCAGCGCCGCGAAGAGCCGGGTGTCCTGACTATTCTCTTCCGGGTGCCACTGCACGCCGACGGCGAAGGTCCGGCCAGCTATCTCGGCCGCCTCCACCGTCCCGTCGTCCGCCCGGCCGGTGACCTCCAGACCGGTCGCGAGCCGGGCGATCGCCTGGTGATGATGACAGTGGACCCGTACCCGGGACCCGATCAGCCCGGCGGTGCGCGTGCCCGGCTCGGTGCTCACGTCGACCGCGCCGAAGACTCCCGGCCCCGGCTGGTGGCCGTCGTGCCCGGTCACCTCGGGCAGGTGCTGGTGCAGCGAGCCGCCCAGCGCCACGTTGAGGATCTGCAGCCCGCGGCACACGGCGAGCAGCGGCAGGTCATGCCGCAGGGCGGACCGGGTCAGCGCGATCTCCCACTGGTCCCGCAGCGGGCGCGGCACTGACGTGCGCTCCCCCGGCGCCTGCCCGTAACGCGCCGGGTCGACGTCGCCGCCGCCGGTCAGCACGAGTCCGTCGATCCGGCCCACGACCTCGTCCGCCCCGGCCGCCTGGGGCGGCAGCAGGACGACGGTGCCGCCCGCTCGTTCCGTCGCCGCGATATAGGTCGCGTGCAGCAGCGCGAACTCCCGCTGCCAGACCAGCATCGCAGCCGGCTCGGCGTAGGTGGTGAGCCCGACGACGGTCAAATGCGCTCGAAGTAGCGCCGCAGTTCCCAGTCGGTGACCGCCGCGCGGTAGGCCTCCAGTTCCACCCGCGCCATCGTGGCGTAATGGCTGACCACCTCGGCGCCGAACGTGTCCGCGGCCAGCTCGGACGATTCCCAGAGCGCGAGCGCCTCGTCCAGGGTGGACGGCACGCGCGGCAGCCCGTCCGCGGTGTAGGCGTTGCCGGTTACCGGCGGCGGCAGCGGCAGCGACCGCTCCACCCCGGACAGCGCCGCCGCGACCAGACCGGCCACGGCCAGGTAGGGGTTGACGTCGCCGCCCGGGACCCGGCACTCCACCCGCAGCGACGGGCCGTGCCCGACCAGGCGCAGCGCGCAGGTCCGGTTGTCCGGCCCCCACCCCACCGCGGTGGGGGCGAAGCTCCCGGCGGCGAAGCGCTTGTAGGAGTTGATCGTCGGCGCGAGCAGCAGCGTCAGCTCCCGCAGCCCGGCGAGCAGGCCCGCGACCATGGCCGACCCGGCCGGCGAGAGCCCGTACGGGCCGTCGCCGGCCATCACCGGCGAGCCGTCGGCGTTCCGGAACGACAGGTGGATGTGGCAGGAGTTTCCCTCCCGCTCGTTCGGCTTGGCCATGAACGTCAGGGCGTAGCCGTGCCGGGCGGCGATCTCCTTCGCGCCGGTCTTGTACAGCGAGTGCTGGTCGGCGGTGGTCAGCGCGTCGTCGTAGCGGAAGGTGATCTCGTGCTGGCCCAGGTTGCACTCCCCCTTGGCCGACTCGACGTACAGGCCCGCGCCGGCCATCGAGTTCCGGATATCCCGCAGCAGCGGCTCGACCCGCCCGGTGCCGAGCACGGAGTAGTCGGCGTTGTAGCGGTTAGCCGGGACGAGCGACCGGTAACCGGAGTCCCAGGCCTGCTCGTAGCCGCCCTCGAAGACGACGAACTCGAGCTCGGTGCCCGCCAGCGCGGTCCAGCCGCGCTCGGCCGCCCGCCCGAGCTGAGCCCGCAGCACCTGGCGGGGCGACACCGCGACCGGGCCGCCCGCCGCACCGGGACCGCTGCCTACCTCGGCCACGTCGGCCAGCACCAGCGCGGTACCCGGCTGCCAGGGGACCGCGCGCAGCGTGGCCAGGTCGGGCACGAGCACGAAGTCGCCGTAACCGGTCTCCCACGAGGCCAGGGCGTAGCCGTCCACGGTGTTCATCTCCGTGTCCACGGCGAGCAGGTAGGCGCAGGCCTCGGTGCCGTGCGCCACCACCTCGTCCAGGAAGAAGCGGGCGTGCAGCCGTTTGCCCTGCAGCCGGCCCTGCATGTCGGTCAGGGCCACGATGACCGTGTCGATCTCGCCCAGGCGAACCGACTCCCGGAGCTGTTCGAGGGACAGCATCAGGCGAGCGACCCCAGTTCATTCTCGATGGCGGCCAGTTCCTCGGCCGAGCCCTGAACCCGGGGACCGGTAAACCACTTCCGGGCGGAGACCACCCAGTAGATCGCGGCGAAGCCGACCACCGCGACCACGGCGATCACCGTGTAGTTGAAGTTCTTCCAGGTGAGAGGGGACGCGGTAGGCAGCATGAACAGGATCGTGATGATGACCACCCAGGTCACCGCGATCATCCCGATCGGCCGCGACCAGCGCCCGAGGTGCCACGGGCCGCGCTTGAACGCCGCGCCCAGCCGCAGCCGCAGGAACGTGGGCAGCACGTACGCGACGTAGAGCCCGATGACCGCGATCGAGGTGACGGCGGCGTACGCCGTGCTGTTCCACAGGTAAGGCAGGCCCAGGATGAGCGCTCCCGCCGCGGCCAGCCAGATCGCGTTGGTGGGGGTGCGGGTCCGCGGGTTGACCCGGTGCCAGAACGCGCTGCCGGGCAGCGCGCCGTCGCGGGAGAACGCGTAGATCATCCGGGAGTTGGCCGTCACTGACGACATCCCGCAGAACAGCTGCGCGACGATGACCACGACGAGCAGCAGCTTGCCGCCGGTGTTGCCGACCGCGTCGATGAAGATCTGCGCGGGCGGCACGGTCGCTCCGACCTCGGCGGTGTAGTTCTGGATGGCGAACGTCACCCCGATCAGCAGGACCCACCCGGCGATCAGGGAGACGACGATGGACATGACGATGCCGCGCGGCCCGGCGGTGGCGGCCGACCGGGTCTCCTCGGTCATGTGGGCCGACGCGTCGTACCCGGTCAGGGTGTACTGGGCCAGCAGCAGGCCGAGCAGCACCACGTAGAAGCCCGAACCCCAGCCGGTGTTGTTGACGAAGTGACCGAACACGAACGACGCCGACTGGTGGTGTCCCGGTGCGAAGGCGAGCGCGCCGACGATCAGCAGCACGCCGATGATGTGCCACCAGACGCTGACGTTGTTCAGCAGCGCCACCAGCCGGACCCCGAAGGAGTTAAGCGTGCCGTGCAGCACGAGGATGGCGGCGAACAGCACGATCGTGTGCCACGGCCGGGTGTCGAAACTCCACTGGATGTCAAGCAGGGCGTTGAGGAAGAGCGCCGCGCCGAAGTCGATCCCGGCGGTGACCGCGACCTGGCCCAGGAAGTTGAACCAGCCGGTGAACCAGGACCACGCGGCCGGGTTGCGCGGTGCGAGCTTGGCCGACCAGTAGTACAGCCCGCCGGCCGTCGGGAACGACGAGCACACCTCGGCCATGGCCAGCCCGACGAACAGGGTCATCGCCCCGACAAAGGGCCAGCCCCAGACGATGAGGACCGGGCCGCCGGTGTTCATGCCGTATCCGTAGAGGGTCAGGCACCCGGACAGGATCGAGATAATCGTGAAGGAAACGGCGAAATTGGAAAAGCCGGACATGTTCCGGCGAAGTTCCTGGGCGTAACCCAGTTCGTGGAGCCGCTGCTCGTCGGCGTCGATCGGCGCGGATGCGGTGCTTTCCTCGGCTGACACGGGGCTCCCCCGGCGTCTGGCGTTTCCGCTGTTTCTGGAGAGGCGGCAGCCCCCCAGTGAGACAATTTGTCGCACCCCTGGGCAAAGCGTGTCAAGATGCACTTTCGGCGGCCGGGTCCGGGCCGGAAGCGCCACCCGTCGGACAGTGCGGCGGGCGGGCCGGCGTTTCCGCGGAAACGCCGGCAGCGGCCTCCGGGTGAAGCCGGTGAACGGGCTGGATCGTCAGCCCCTGGTCATATTGTCGAATATGTGAACGGTCTAACG
>DASWUW010000128.1:0-1927 GCA_036406335.1 Trebonia sp. | reverse complement strand
CAGCGCCGACACCAGGTCGTCGGCGGGCTGGGCGCGCTTGGCCGCGACCAGCTTCATGAAGTACTGGAACATGGCCGATCCGGCGGCGTAGAACGACCCGGGGTCGCCCGCGTCGGACAAGATCGCATGCGACCAGTCGCGGAATTCAGCCTGGTCGCCGGCTGGTATCCCAAGCAGCTCGCAGATAACCGTGACCGGCAACGGGAACGCGAACGCGTCGATCAGGTCGACGCTCTCGCCGGACGCCAGCCGCGCCGCCATCGCGTCGAGCAGCACCGTGGTGACCGCCCCGATCCGGGGCCGCAGCCCGGCGACCCGGCGGGCGGTGAACGCCCGGCTGACCAGCTTGCGCAGCCGCGTGTGGTCCGGCGGGTCGGCGTTGAGCAGGTGCATGTTCAGGTAGGCGGTCATCTCGTCGGGCTTCCAGCCCGGCTCGGTGAGCTTGCTCGCCCAGTCCTTGTGCAGCCGGGGGTCAGCCAGCGCGGCGCGCACGTCGGCGTACCTCGTGACGAGCCAGATTCGCCCGGCGCTGTGCGGCAGGACGACCGGAGTGACCGGCCCCTCCTCCCGCATGCGGCCGAAGTAGGCGAGAGGATGCTGAAAGTAGTCCTCCCCGAGCTGCTCGGCCGGGGGCGCCGCAGGTTCCGTCACGGACGCCAGCATACAAGATATAACGCGAGTTAGGTGAACCCGGCAGTGCGCGGAACGGCTCGCGGGTCCGTCTTGCCTCCGTGGGAGTCGACGTCGATGGTTCTTCCGGACTACTGCCGGAGAACGTCTCCCGGCTGGCAAAAGCCGCTTCGGGGAGGAAGCCGGGACCCTGGCCAGGTAGCTAGCGTTCCGGTATGACAACGACTCAGGTGATCCGGCGGACCGGACATGCGCGGGAAGGCGCGACGGGAGCACGGCTGTTCCTAGAGTGCAGGCCGTCCGACGGCGAACTCGTCTACTGCGACGAGGCCCTCCGCTTCGGCGAACTTGAGGTAGCGGTCCGCGATCCAGATGGTGTGCTCCCTGACCAGCTCTTCCGCGCGCGTTCCGTCCCTGGCGCGCAGCGCCGCGATGATGTCCCCGTGCTCTTCGGCCGCGCGCTGGATACTTTCGGTGGCGCTCTCCGTGAGCTGGGCGCGCAGCCTCAGCGGGCGTCCGAACGCCTCTGCGGTGGCGATCATGTCGATCAGGCTGGGGTTACGGCAGGCCCGGCCGATCAGTTCGTGGAACTCGTGCCGCTGACGGGCCCCGGCCTGGCGGGCGCCGGGCGGTGCCGCGGTGCCGGAACCGGAGAGCGAAGACCGGTGGGCGCGCGCGATCTGGTCGAGCTCCTCCCGGCTGGCGTACTCGGCGGCAAACCGGGCGGCGATGCCCTCGAGCGCGGCGTGGACTAGCGACATCTCCCGCAGGTGACGCAGGCTGGGGGCGGCAACCTGCAGCGTGCGGCCGTCGACGCGGAGGAGCAGCCGCTCGTGCGTGAGCCGTGAGATCGCCTCCCGGATCGGGGTGGGGCTCACGTTCAGCCGCGCGGCAAGGCCGCGCTCGGTGACGCGCTCGCCCGGGGCCAGCTCGCCGGAGGTCACCATGTCCCGCAAGATCCGGTGGGACTGATCCCCGAGCGACGGCACGGTGACGACGGTCCGCTCGCTACCGGCCATTGCACCCGTCCGGGCGCGGGCCGGATAGGGTCACCGCACGTTCGCAGTGTGTAGCAGACGTGTTCGCCTGCCTGTTCGGGCTGTCCATGGACTACGAGGTGTTCGTGCTGTCCCGCATCCGCGAAGAGTACGACCGAGGCGGCTCGACCGACCAGGCGGTCATCACGGGACTGGCCCGGACCGGGCGGCTCGTCACCTGCGCCGCGGTGATCGTCGCGGTGTCCTTCCTGACCCTGAGCAGCACGCCCAACCAGCTCATCCGGATCGTTGCCTCCGCC
>DASWUW010000127.1:0-1621 GCA_036406335.1 Trebonia sp. | reverse complement strand
GTAGGGCAGCACCCGGAGCAGGGCAGCGGCCGGCGCGGAACCGTCGGCCGTTCCGCTGCCGCCGGCCGTCCCCGGACCGGGCGCCGCCATCCGCTTCGCCAAGCGGACCAGCAGCCAGCAGGCCAGCGCGAGCAGGACGAGCGCGCCGGCGAACACGGCGCTGTGCGGGCTGAGTAGCGGCCCGCCGGACCGCCAGTGGCCGCCGAGGGGGACGCCGAGCAGGTCACCGGATAGCAGCCGGTTCGGGCCGCCCGCGACCGACGGCGAGCGGAAGAGCAGGTACAGCACGCTGAACACGGGCCACTGCACGATCAGCGGGCCGAACCCGGCGAGCATACGGGTCCCTTCCCGCCGGTACAGCGCGGTCAGCTCCTGCTGGAAACGTTCCGGCTGGCGGCCGTGCCGCTCGCGCAGCCGCTGGATCTCCGGTGCCAGCCGGGCCTGGGCGGCCTGGCCGCGCAGCGCGCGGAAGGTGAGCGGCAGGACCAGGAGCCGGACGGCCACGGTGACGGCAATGACCGCGGCGACCGCGGCGAAGCCGCCCAGCAGCGGCATGAGGGCTGAGGTGAGGGCGTAGACGAGATGGTAGGCGGCGTCCACGGGGACGCCAAGCAGAACGGACATGGTTAGCGGGGCCTTCCAGCGAGCAGGGACCGGGATGCTGGAAGCGGCCGCGGAAGATCAGGCGGCCGCCGGGGCCGCCGACGGCGCTCGCGGCCGGGTGCGCCCGCGGCCGTCCGGGTCACGCTGCGGCAGGAAGGCCACCCGCCAGGACTTGTCGTCCAGTGCGGTGACCCGGCGCCGCACCGGAACCGTCCCGGTTACCCGGGCCAGGCGGGCACTGGCGGAGAGCGAGCCCGCGACCTCGACCGCGAGTACCGCGGCGGCCAGCATGGCCACCGCCAGCAGCGCGGCCCGCTGCGGGGTGTCGGCCAGGGCGAGAATGGCGATCAGCTGGCCAGCCGCCTGGCCCAGCCAGGAAACCGCGTCCGCCGCGCCTCCTGGCAGTGCCGCCGCCATCGGTTGACCTCCGCCGGGTCCGATCGGGTAATTACGGCAAGCGTACGTGGCTAGCCGGCCGGCCGATACCCCGCTCCGGCCCGGCCGTAACCGTATAAGAGCGGAGGTGAATCCCTGACATCACCGTTCATCACAGGAGAAACAAGAGAAGATACTGAGATGTAATCCAAACGAGTGGATCATGCGTCCCTCTTGTAAGGGAAACACCGCTATTCCCAGGCAGATTACTTGGTGTCCTGTTTGGTCACAGGATCACCCCCGCGACCGCAACAAAGCAGAGAGGAGGCAGGCCGCCATGTCCCGGGACGTGCTCAGCGTTCCCTACGTCGAGGGGCTGGCCCTGCTCGGCTTCGCCGTGGTCCTCATCTGGCTCCGGCTCCTGAAGGCCAGGCTTGGAGAGTGGCTGGACCAGGTGCTGCTCACCGCGGGCGGCTACCTCCGCCGCCGTCCCGGCCGCGCGGCGGAAAACGCGCTGCGGGCCGCGTTCGCCGAGTTCGACCGGGACCTGACCGCGATCCTGGGTGACCTTACCCGGCGCGACCGGCCCGAACCGTGACCAGCGGGGAACCCGTCAGCCGGCGGTGATGGACCTGCTGCTGCC
>DASWUW010000126.1:0-2558 GCA_036406335.1 Trebonia sp. | reverse complement strand
GGAGGCGGCCAAGCACCGGCACGTCGTGGCGGAGGTGGTCACCTGGAGCGCGCTCGCTGTCATCTACATCGTCACCGCCGTGCTTATCGTCGAGCGGCTGGGGGTGCCGCTGGCCGGGCTGGTGGCCCCGGCGGCGCTGATCAGCGCCGCCCTGGGATTCGGGCTGCAGCGGTTCGTGCAGGACATCGGGGCCGGGTTCTTCATCACCGGGGAGCGGCAGTACGGCTTTGGTGACGTGGTCCGCATCTCGGTCGCCGGCCTATCCGAGCCCGCCGTCGGCAGGTAGAGGAGGTCACGCTTCGGGTGACCCGCATCCGCTCGGTCACCGGCGAGGTCATCATCACCCCCAACGGCCAGATCGCCCAGGTCACCAACCTGTCCCGCGACTGGGCCCGGGTCGTGATCGACGTGCCCGTCCCGTCTTCGGTCGACGTGGGCCACGCTACCGAAGTCCTGCAGCGCGTCGGACAGGAGGCTAACGCCGACCCTCGGCTGCGGAAAATGATGCTGGACGAGCCCAGCGTCATGGGCGTGGAACGGATCGAGGTGGACGTCTTCTCCGTGCGGATGGTCGCCCGGACGCTGCCCGGCATGCAGTTCGACGTCGGCCGGGAGATCCGCTCCCGGGTCGCGTCGGCCTTCCTGCGGGAGGGCATCATCGTTTCCACCGACCTCGACACCAGCCGCGCGACCGGGGACGTCCCGTGACCGGGGAGCGGCGGCCCCGCACCTCCACGCTGGTGCTGATCGTGCTGTTCCTCGGCGTGCTGGTCCTGTACATCCTGGTGCGCCCGGACCCGGTGTCGAGCGGGAGCGCCCCGTCCGGCGTCACGTCCACCCGCACCACCCCGGCCGCCACCCCGGCGCCGCGGTACCCGTCCTCGCGGCCCGCTAGCCCGAGCCGGTCGCCGAGCCGGTCACCGAGCCCGTCCAAGAAGGCCACCCCCTCGCGCACGGCCACCTCCTCCCGGACGGCCAGCCCGTCACCGAGCGGGACCGCGCCGTCGGCCGGCCAGACGACGCCGGCCGCTACCCCGGCCTCAGGTCAGCCCCCGTCCCCGACGTCGTCCGCCGGGTCCTCGTCCTTCGGCTCGCCGGGCGGCTGAACGACGCGCGGTGGTGTCAAAGCACAAGATCCTGGCTTCCGGTTAGTCGCGGGCGCTAAACTGGAGCCGCAGCCAGCGACCCGGCTGGGAGAGACTTCGCGCTAACGGACGCGGGGCGCCGAAGGGGCAAGATTCCCCGGAACCTCTCAGGCATCAAGGACCGGCCGGTCAGGCATCCTGGAGCCGTACCGGCGACAGACGGGGAGCCCGTACCGGGAGGCTCCGTGCAGGGAAACCTGTCCGTGCTCGCAAACGACGTCACCGAGGCCCGCGCCGGGTTCGCCGCGCGCCACATCGGCCCCTCCGAGGACGAACAGCGGGCCATGCTCGCCGCCCTCGGCTACGCGTCGCTCGACGACCTGATGACCGCCGCGCTGCCGGCCGCCGCGCGGCCGCCGGCCTCGCTCGCCGCGCTGCCGCTGCCCCGCAGCGAGCAGGAGGTCCTCGCCGACCTGCGCCGCCTGGCCGGGCGCAACCGGGTCGCTGTCTCGATGATCGGCCTCGGCTACTACGACACGGTGACCCCGGCAGTCATCCGCCGGAACGTGCTGGAGAATCCCGCCTGGTACACCGCGTACACGCCCTACCAGCCGGAGATCTCGCAAGGGCGCCTCGAGGCCCTGCTGAACTTCCAGACCATGGTCTGCGACCTGACCGGGCTCGACGTGGCCAACGCGTCGCTGCTGGACGAGGCCTCCGCCGCCGCCGAGGCGATGACCCTGGCCCGCCGGGCGGCGGGAGCCGGCCGCGGCCGGGTGTTCCTGGCCGACGCCGACTGCCTGCCGCAGACCGTCGAGGTGCTGCGGACCCGGGCCGAGCCGCTGGGAATCGAGCTGCGCGTCGGCCGCGTCAGCGCGGACACCGACTTCGCCGAGGCGTTCGGCGTCCTGCTGCAGTATCCGGGGGCCAGCGGCGAGGTCCGCGACCTGGCCCCGGTCATCGAGGCGGCGCGCGCCGCCGGGGCGCGGACGGCGGTCGCCGCCGACCTGCTGGCCCTGACCCTGCTCAGATCCCCGGGGGAGCTGGGGGCCGACATCGCACTCGGCTCCAGCCAGCGGTTCGGTGTCCCGATGTTCTACGGCGGCCCGCATGCCGCCTACCTGGCGGTCCGTGACGACCTGCGCCGCCAGCTGCCCGGCCGCCTGGTCGGCGTGTCGGTGGACGCCGACGGCCGCCCCGCCTACCGGCTGGCCCTGCAGGCCCGCGAGCAGCACATCCGCCGGGAGAAGGCGACCAGCAACATCTGCACCGCGCAGGTGCTGCTGGCCGTGGCCGCCGCGATGTACGCGTCCTACCACGGACCGGACGGTCTTACCGCGATCGCCCGCCGGGTGCACGGGCACGCGCTCACCCTGGCCGCGACGCTGCGCGACCTCGGGCTGCCGACCGGCGCCGGCGAGGTCTTCGACACCGTCCGCGTCCGGCTGGCCGGGCCGGACCAGGCCCGGGCCG
>DASWUW010000125.1:0-5466 GCA_036406335.1 Trebonia sp. | reverse complement strand
GCGGCAAGGCGGTCTATGCCGTCCTTACCCGGCAGGCTTGACGGCTAGGCGCGCCGGCAGGTGTCAAAGGTGCCGCCGTCCAGGCCGGAGTCGAACAGCACGGCCGCGAAACCATAGGACGGCCGCTGCACGACCCGGCAGGCGGCGGCGGCGAGCGCCGCGTGGGTGACCCGGGTCATCGCAGCAAGGCCGGCGGCAGCAGCTCCCGGTGGGCCTCGAACAGCTCGTCGCACATCGCTACCGTCTGCGCGGTGGTCAGCGTGGCGGCCGTGTTCGGGTCGAGCAGCGCGGCCTGGTACACGTGGTCGCGGGACCCGTCCAGAACCGCCCGCACGGTCAGCTCCACCACGTTCAGGAACGTCCGGTTCAGCGCGGCGAGCTGGGGCGGAAGCGGGCCGACGGCTACCGGCCGGGGGCCGCCGGCGCCGATCAGGCAGGGCACCTCCACGCAGCAGTCGTCGGGCAGGCTGGAGATCAGCCCGCCGTTGCGGATGTTGACGTGGATCTCCCGCTCGGTACCGGTCTCCAGCGCGTGGATGAACAGCGACGCCAGCTCGTTCTCGGGTTCGAGTTCGAGGGGCTCGTCCGCTGCCAGGGCCCGTTCCGACGCTTTCAGCTCGCGCAGGTTCTCTTCCGACCGCTCGAGGTAGTCGCCGACGAAGATGCGGAACTGCTCGATCTGGTCGTCGTGGCGCATGAACCAGGGCACGTACTCGGCCGAGTGCTCGCTCGACTCGGTGGGGAAGTAGCCGAACCGGCGGTAGATCTCCACCCGCACCCGCCGCCGCAGCTCCGGCGAGGCGTCGACCACCTCGGCCAGCCGCGGGTACAGCGACCGGCCGTCCTGCTCGAAGCGGAGCACGAAGGCCTGGTGGTTGAAGCCCGCGGTGAGGAAGCGGACCCGGGCCGGGTCGGCGCCGACCAGCTCGGTCAGGAAGGCCTGGGTGTCACGGACCGAGTGGCACAGGCCGTACACCCGGCTGAAGTCGCTGCCCTCGTACACCGCCCAGGGCAGCATGGCCATCGGGTTGCTGTAGCTGAGCAGGTAGGCGTCCGGGCACTCGGCCAGCATGTCGCGGGCCAGCTCGAGGACCACCGGGATGGTCCGCAGGCCGCGGAAGATCCCGCCGATGCCCAGAGTGTCGCTGATCGTCTGGCGCACCCCGTACTCGGCCGGGATGTCGAAGTCGGCCCGGGTGGCGGCGTACCCGCCGACCTGGATCTCGTTGATGACGTAGCGGGCGCCCGCCAGCGCGGTGCGCCGGTCCCGGGTCGCGGTCACCACCGCCCCGGCGCCGGTCTGGGCCGAGATCCGGCGGACCAGCCGCTCGGCGTGGGACAGCCGCTCGGCACTGATGTCATAGAGCGCGAAGTGCAGATTGCCGCGGAGCTCCGGATAGCTGCACAGGTCCGTCGCTACGTTCTGCGTGAACTCGACACTTCCGGCACCGATGAACGCCACCTTGATCACAGCTCAGTAGTGTTCCAGAACGGGCAATTTCTTGCAAGATATTGCAAAACACCCGAAGTTCCCTGCACAATGCTGCTCAATCGGCGAACGGTGAGAGCATCTTCGAGCGGAGTGCGGCATGGCCATCGCAAGGCAGCACCGGCGTGGAACCCTGGCAGTCCTGCTCGCCGCGCTGGCGGTGGGATCCGGCACGCTGGCCGCCTGCGGCACAGACGCCGGCGGGGGCGGGTCGTCGTCGTCCGGATCCGCGTCCGCCACGATCCAGATCTGGGAGGGCTACACCGACGCGGAGGCCAAGGAGTTCGCGAAACAGGTCTCCGAGTACGAGAAGCAGTACCCCGGGCAGAAGGTCAGCCCGCTCTTCGTCAACAACGACGACACGCTGCAGAAGGTGCTGACCGCGGTGAAGGGCGGCAGCCCGCCCGACATCGCCTACCTCTACGGTTCCTGGGCCCCCAACGTCGCCCAGATCCCCGGGGTCGCCGACCTGACCCAGGTGGTCAAGCAGCCCGGCGTCAACTGGAACGACTTCTACGTCGGCGAGCGTGACGTAGCCACCGTCAACGGCAAGGTGATCGGCATCCCGGCGCTGGTGGACAACCTGGCCGTGGTCTACAACAAAAAGCTGTTCGCCAAGGCCGGCCTGCCCGTGCCCGGCCCGGACTGGACCTGGTCGCAGTTCACCGCCGACGCGCGGAAACTGACCGACCCGGCGGTCAAGCAGTACGGCACCGCCTACGTCACCCCCGGCACCGAGGACAGCGTCTGGCACTGGGAGGCGCTGCTCTGGGAAGCGGGCGGCAGCCTGCTCACGGCGGACAGCAAGAAGGCGGCGTTTGACTCCGCCGCGGGCCTGGAGTCGCTCAGCACGCTGCGGACCCTGGCCGTCACCGACAAGTCGGTGTACCTCGACCCGACCGACTCCGCTTACGGCAACCTGTTCAACTCGGGCAAGATCGGGATGCTGGTGACCGGGCCGTGGGACCTGGGCTCGTTCCCCAACGTGGACTACGGAGTTCAGGTCATGCCGTCCTACCCGGGCAGCAGCGCCGGTCACCAGACCATCTCCGGCCCGGACAACTGGGTCGTGTTCAACAACGGCAGCAGCCAGGCGAGCGCGGCCAAGCAGTTCCTGCTCTGGCTCACCGCTCCGGCCCAGGTCAAGGCGTTCTCACTGGCCACCGGTGACCTGCCGACCCGGCAGTCGGTGGCGGACGCCTCCGGCTTCGGCACCCAGATGAACGCCTTGCTGCCCGGGGTGAGCACGTTCATCTCCAACCTGAGCCAGGTCAGGCGGTCCCGTCCCCAGATCACCCAGTACCCGCAGGTCTCCCAGGTTCTCGGCAGCATGGTGGTGTCCGTTCTGCTGGGCAAGGCCACCCCGCAGGCGGCCCTGACCGCCGCCGCCGGCCAGGTCAACGCGGCGCTGGCGGCGGGGAACTGACCGTGGCGGCGAACTCGGTGGCGCGCCGGGTGCTGGACTCCGAGCAGTTCAACGGCTGGGCCTTCATCACCCCCGGTGCCGCGGTCATCCTGCTGTTCGGCGCGGCCCCGATCGTCTGGTCGGCGGTGGAGTCGTTTCAGAAGTCGTCGCTGATCGGGTCGTCCACCCCGTTCGCCGGACTGGCCAACTACCGCCGGATGGTGCACGACCCGGTGGTCGGCCAGGCGATCCAGCACACGCTGATCTACACCGCCCTGTTCGTGCCCGGCACCATGGTCGTCGGGCTGTTCCTGGCGGTGGCGATGAACCGGAAGATCCGCGGCATCACGATCTACCGGACCGCCGCCTACGCGACGATGGCGATCTCCACCATCAGCGAGGCCATCGTCTTCATCTGGCTGTTCGACCCGTCCTACGGGATCGTGAACTACGCCTTCAGCCAGGTCGGCCTGCCCCAGCAGCAGTTCCTCAACTCGCCGTCCGAGGCCCTGTACGTGATCACGGCGATGACGATCTGGGGCTGGACCGGCTTCGCGGTGGTGGTCTACCTGGCTGCGCTGCAGGGCATCCCGCAGACGCTGATCGAGGCGGCGGCGATCGACGGCGCGGGCCCGTGGCGGGCGTTCCGCCGGGTCACGCTCCCGCTGCTCAGCCCGGCCTCGCTGTTCCTCGCGGTCTGGCTCACGATCAACGCGCTGCAGCTGTTCGACGAGGTCTACCTGAGTACCCAGGGCGGCCCGCTGAACGCGACCACCGTCCTGGTCTACTACCTCTACGAGCAGGCCTTCCAGCAGTTCAACTTTGGCTACGCGTCGGCCATCGCCTACTTCCTGTTCCTCGTCACGATCGTGGTCACCGTCATCCAGTTCTGGGTGGGCCGGCGGTTCACGTACTACCGGTCATGAGCGCGACCTCGGCCCCGGCCCGGAGCGGCCTGCGCACCGCTGCCCCCGGCGGCGTCCCGGCCGCCCGGCGCGGACGCCGGCTGCCGTTCAGCCCCTGGCACCTGGTGCTGATCCCGGCCACGGTGGCACTGCTGTTCCCGTTCGTCTGGCTGATCGTCACTTCGCTGGAGACGTCGTCGGAGGCGCTGCACTTCCCGCCGGTCCTCATCCCCCACGTGATCCGGTTCGCCAACTACTCCGACGCGCTGTCCAGCGCGCCGTTCGTGCGCTGGCTGGTCAACAGCGCGGTGGTGGCGCTGGCGACGGTGGCCTGCAACCTGGTGCTGTGCACGCTGGCCGGCTACGCCTTCGCCCGGTTCCGGTTCCTCGGCCGCACCGCCCTGTTCGCGCTGATCATGGCCACGCTCATGGTGCCGTTCCAGGTGACGATGATCCCGTGGTTCATCATCACCAAGTGGCTGGGGGTGCACGTGCTGGCCGGGGTGGGGATCAACCACATCGGCGCGCTCATCCTGCCTAACGCGGCCACCGCCTTCGGTGTCTTCTTCATGCGGCAGTTCTTCCGCACGCTGCCGATCGAGTACGAGGAGTCGGCCCGGGTGGACGGGGCCAGCAGGCTGACCGTGCTGGTGCGGATCGTGCTCCCGCTGGCGGCGCCGCCGCTGGCCACGCTGGCCGCGCTGACGTTCCTGGACTCCTGGAACAACTTCCTCTGGGCGCTGATCGCGGTCACCTCGACCGGCCAGATGACACTGCCGCTGGGCCTGGCCACCTTCCAGGGCGCGCACGCGACCGAGTGGCCGCTGCTTATGGCGGGAAACGTGATGAGCCTGGTGCCCATGCTGGCGGTCTTCTTCGTCGCGCAGCGTTACTTCATCCGTTCGGTAGCGGCGACCGGGCTTGCCGGAACGTGAGCCGGCCGGCGCTGTGCCGGACGGCACCGTGTCGGCTGGCACCGTGTCGGCTGGCACCGCGCCGGCTCAAGCCGGCGGCCCGGGACACGGCCGCCGGGAATCACAGCAAAGGGGATTGATTGATGGGCAAGGAGGCCTCAGTGACGTACGAGCAGGCAGCAGGCGCAGCCACGGAGCGGGAGATCGCCTCGCAGCCGGCCTGCTGGCGGCGGGCCGCCGCCCTGGCCCCCGAGGTCGCGGGCCTCCTGCCCGCGGCGGGGGAGCGGGTCGCGGTGGTCGGCTGCGGCACCTCCTGGTTCATCGCGCAGTCCTACGCGGCGGCCCGGGAGGAGTCCGGGCACGGGGAAACCGACGCGTTCACCGCCTCGGAGATGCCGCTCGCGCGCCACTACGACCGCCTGCTGCTGCTCTCCCGCTCCGGCACCACCACCGAAATCCTGGAGCTAGCGCAGCGGTTCCGGGGTGCCACTCCCACCGTCGCCATCACCGCGGACGCGCGGACGCCGGTCGCGCTGGCCGCCGACGAGACGATCGAACTCGCCTTCGCGGACGAGGAATCGGTGGTCCAGACCCGGTTCGCCACCAGCGAGCTGGCCCTGCTCCGGGCCCACCTCGGGTACGACCTCGAGCCCGCCGCCGCGGCGGCCGAGGCGGTGCTGGCCGAGCCGGTCCCGGCCGAGCTGCTGGCCGCCCGGCAGTTCACCTTCCTCGGCACCGGCTGGACCTACGGCC
>DASWUW010000124.1:0-3534 GCA_036406335.1 Trebonia sp. | reverse complement strand
CGGGCGGGCAAGCCGCTCGGCGCGGGCGGTGACGCCTCCAGCTGGCCCGCGTGGGACATCTGCCACGACCAGGTCGAGGTGGCCGCTGATCACTTTGCCCTGATCGAGGCCGCGGCCGTGGCAACCGCGGAAGCGACCGAGAGGTGGCTTAAGAAATGAGCTGGATCGCACACCGGTGATGCCCGTCCGGCGGCTCTCTTTCCATCCCTTATCAATATCGTGTTCGTTGAAAGGGCGGCTGGAATGGGTATTGCGGAGATTACTGGCGCTGATCCTGAAGGCGTGAGCCTTGCCTGGGGCAGACGGCCAGAAACTAGGGTTTTGCCGGCTTCTGGGCACCCTTTCTTGACACCATAAACAGGCGGCTGCGAGGGTAAAGTAAATGTCGGCTACCCGTTTATTGCTGGAGTAGAGCCAACTGGCGAGCCGGGTATAAATAGCGATACGGCAGGTGCACCGGGAATGTTTGATCGTAGTCATGAAGATGGGATCCAAGAGCCCGTCGCTGTGATTGGAATTTCCTGCCGGCTTCCGGGAGCGGGCGATCTTGACCAGTTCTGGCAACTGCTGCAGACAGGCACTGATGCCGTGGGGGAGGTGCCAGCGGACCGCTGGCCGCGAGAAGCCGCCACCGGGTACCGCCGGGGCGGCTTCCTCCCGCGTGTCGACCTCTTCGACGGTGGATTCTTCGGCATCTCCCCGAACGAGGCGGCGGCCATGGACCCGCAGCAGCGGCTTGCCCTCGAGCTGGCCTGGGAGACGCTGGAGCAGGCGCGCATCGTGCCCGCTGCCCTGCGAGGCAGCGACACCGCTGTCATCGTCGGCGTGATCAACGGCGACTACGCGATGCTGCACGACCGGCTCGGCGCCGGGCCGCTCACGTTTACCGGCGTCCAGCGCAGCATGCTCGCGAACAGGGTCTCCTACCTGCTTGGCCTGCGGGGTCCCAGCCTGACGGTGGACGCCGGCCAGTGCTCCTCGCTGCTGGCGGTTCACGAGGCCTGCGAACAGCTTCGCCGCGGTGAGGCCCGGCTCGCTCTCGCCGGCGGGGTCAACATCATGCTGCTTCCGGAGACCACCGAGTCGATCGGCGACTTCGGCGCGCTGTCGCCGGATGGCCGCTGCTGGACCTTCGACCACCGCGCCAACGGCTACGTCCGGGGCGAAGGCGGTGCCTTCGTCGTGCTCAAGCTGCTCTCGTCCGCGATCGCTGACGGTGATCACGTGCACTGCATCGTGCTCGGCGGCGCGGTCAACAACGACGGCGGCGGCGGCGGGCTGACTGTGCCGAGCGGATCGGCGCAAGAGGAGCTGCTGCGGCGAGCCTGTCTGCGAGCCGGTGTCGAGCCTGGTGAGCTCCAGTACGTCGAACTGCACGGGACCGGTACCCGGGTGGGCGACCCAGTTGAGGCGGGCGCTCTGGGGGCAGTGCTTGGTGCGGCCCGTCCGGCCAGCGCCCCGCTGCTCGTCGGCTCGGTGAAAACCAACATTGGTCACCTCGAGGGCGCGGCCGGCATAGCCGGCTTCGTCAAGACCGCGCTGTCCATCGCGCATCGGGTGCTGCCTCCCAGCTTGAACTTTGAGGCCCCGAGCCCGGCGATCCCGCTCGCCGACCTGCGCCTGGAAGTGGTCCGAGAAGCGCGGCCCTGGCCGGCTGACGGTGGTCGGCTGGTGACCGGGGTCAGTTCGTTCGGTATCGGCGGCACGAACTGCCATCTGGTCCTCGCCTCGCCTCCCCCCGGGCGGTCATCCGCGCGTCCCGGTATCCCGTCGGCCAGTCTGCCCTGGGTTCTGTCGGGCCGCGACGTCCGGGCGCTGCGAGCGCAGGCCGCCGCGCTGTCCAGCCACCTCGTCTCTCATCCCGGCCTTGAGCCCGCCGATGTGGCCCTGTCACTCCTGAGCACCCGAACCCGCTTTGAGTATCGTGCGGTACTGCTTGGTGAGGACGAACCCGCCCGCCTCGGCGGTCTCGCCGCGCTGGCCGGGGGATTGCCGGACAAAGGCGTGGTGACGGGCCGGGCGGTCCCCGGACGGAGCGCGCTGGTGTTCAGCGGGCAGGGCTCGCAGTGGCCCGGCATGGCAGGCGAACTGCTCACCGCGGAGCCGGCGTTCGCGGCCCGGGCTGCGGAATGCGCCAACGCGCTCGCGCCGTTCGTCGACTTCGACTTGCTCGACGTGCTGACGCAGGCACCGGGCGCTCCGGGCCTCGACCGCGTAGACGTCGTGCAGCCCGCGCTGTGGGCGGTCATGGTCTCGCTCGCCGAACTGTGGCGCAGCCGGGGACTTGAGCCTGACCTCGTGATCGGCCACTCGCAGGGTGAGATCGCCGCGGCGACGGTCATCGGCGCACTGACGCTGGATGATGGCGCTCGCGTGGTGGCGCTGCGCAGCCGTGCGCTGCGTGCTCTGCCCGCGGGCGGCATGCTGTCGGTGGGCGCGCCCGCCGCCGTGGTCGCCGCCAGGATGGGGACCGGGGTCGCGCTGGCGGCGGACAACGGGCCCGGCTCGGTCGTCGTCTCGGGCGCCGCGGCCGCGCTGGCCCACCTGGGAGCGGAGCTGGCCGCTGACGGCTACCGGACCAAGATGCTGCCGGTCGGCTACGCGTCCCACTCCGTCGCGGTGGATGGCGTGCGGGACCAGATCCTCGCCGCGCTCGGCCCGGTCCGGCCGGTTTCCGCAGCCGCGGTGTTTGTGTCTTCGGTCACCGGCGAGCCCATGGACACCGCCGGGCTGGATGCGGACTACTGGTTTCGTAACCTGCGTCAGCCGGTCCGCTTCGCCGCGGCGACCCGCCTGGCGCTCGCGCAGGGATGCGGTCTGTTTGTCGAGTGCGGTCCGCACCCGGTGCTGACGGCGAGCATCGAGGAGACGGCGCAGGACATCGGGACCGACGTTACCGTGGTCGGCACGCTGCACCGCGACAGCGACTCGGCGGACACGTTCCGGCGAAATCTGGCCGGAGCCTGGGCCGGCGGAGCCGACATCTCTTTCGGGTCCTCGCCCGGCGCGCTGCTGACGGACCTGCCGACCTACGCGTTCCAGCGTGAACGGTACTGGCTGTCTGGCGTGCCTGCGGCGCGGCCGGCGGCGGCCGCTGCGCCAGCCGAGGCCGAGGCCGAGGCCGCTTCAGTGTTCCCCACTTCTGTTAACGGGCTGCGGGAAGTGGTGAACGGCGCGGTGGCCGCGGTGCTCGGCTACCTCGACGTCATGGGGGTTCACCCGTCGCAGACGTTCAAGGAACTCGGACTTACTTCGACGGGCGCGGTCGAGCTGCGTAACCAGCTGAAGCACGCGACCGGGCTGCCGCTGCCGACCACAGTCATCTTTGACTTCCCGACGCCGGCCCGGCTTGCCCAGCATCTGCACGAGCTGGCCAGCTCCAGTACCTCCCTGGTAAGCGGGCCGGACAGCGGGACAGCAACTGACACCCGCACCGAGCCGGTCGCGATCGTCGCGATGGGCTGTCGCTTTCCTGGTGGCGTCAGCTCGCCGGAGGAGCTGTGGGAGCTCCTGGCCAGTGGCGGAGATGCGATG
>DASWUW010000123.1:0-4638 GCA_036406335.1 Trebonia sp. | reverse complement strand
CGACCGGCTGCGGTCCACCATGTTCGTCTACCTGCCGAACCGGTCGCAGGAGGCGCTGCGCGAGCACCGGCACCTGATCGAGCTGCTGCAGGACGGCGGCCGGGACGAGGTCGAGGCCTACGCCCGCTGGCACAAGCTGCGCACCGTGGAGGCGTACCGGGCCATCCGCGAGCCCGGCAGCCGGGACCAGGTCGCCGGGTTATAACGATTCAATTGCGGGAGGCCGGCCCCGTATTGACACCCTCTAGGTGCGCGCTGAGACTACAGGAACATTGAAACGTTCCATAAGCACTCGGCACATGGAGGTGCGATCAGTGGGTGCTGGCGACGAGGCTAGCGACGTAACCGCCGGGACGGTGCTCGAGCTGCGGCACGCGGCGAAGTCCTTCGGTCCGGTGCGGGCCCTGCTCGACGGCTCGGTGGCGCTGCGCGCGGGGGAGGCGCACGCGCTGCTCGGCGAGAACGGCGCGGGCAAGTCGACGCTGGTGAAGATCCTGGCCGGAGTCCACCAGCCGGACCGCGGCGAGGTCCTGGTGGACGGGCAGGAGGTCACGCTGCCCGGCCCCGCCGCGGCGCGGGCGGCCGGCATCGCGGTCATCTACCAGGAGCCGATGCTGTTCCCCGACCTGAGCGTGGCCGAGAACATCTACATGGGCCGCCAGCCGGTCCGCTCCGGCCGCCGGATCGACCGCGGCGCCCTGTACCGCGACGCCACCGAGGTCTTCGCGCAGCTCGGCGTGGTGCTCGACCCGGCCCGGCCGGCCCGCGGCCTGTCGGTCGCCGACCAGCAGATCGTCGAGATCGCCAAGGCGCTCTCCCTGAACGCCCGGGTGCTGGTCATGGACGAGCCGACCGCGGCGCTGACCAGCGTCGAGGTCGAGCGGCTGTTCCGGGTCATCGCGACCCTGTGCGCCCGCGGGGCGGCGGTCATGTTCATCTCGCACCGGCTGGAGGAAGTGTTCGCCGTCTGCCAGCGGGTGACGATCATGCGCGACGGGAAGTTCGTGCTCACCGAGCGCACAGAAGACCTGGACGTGGACACCATCATCCGCTCGATGATCGGGCGCGACCTGGGTGAGATGTACTCCAAGACGGGGACGGTACCGGGCGCGGTGGTACTCAGCGTCGAGCGGCTCACCCGGGAAAACGTCTTCTACGACGTCAGCTTTGACGTCCGCCGGGGCGAGGTCGTCGCCCTGGCCGGCCTGGTGGGGGCCGGGCGCACCGAGGTGGCCCGGGCGGTCTTCGGGATCGACCGCCGGACCGCGGGCTCGGTGCGGCTGCTCGGCCGGGCGCTGCCCAACGGCCAGCCGGCCGCGGCGATGGCGGCGGGCATCGCGTTCGTCCCCGAGGACCGGCGGCAGCAGGGGCTGGTCATGGACCTGGGAATTGACCACAACGTCGCGCTCGCGTCGCTGCGCAGGCTGAGCAAGGGCGGGTTTATCTTCCGCGCCGCCGAACGCCGGCTGGCGGTGACCTGGGCCGAGCGGCTGCAGCTCAAGTACGGCCGGATGCGGGACCCGGTCTCCACCCTGTCCGGCGGCAACCAGCAGAAGGCCGTGCTCGGGAAGTGGCTCGCCCGGTCGCCCTCGCTGCTGATCATCGACGAGCCGACCCGGGGCATCGACGTCGGCACCAAGGCCGAGGTGCACCGGATCATCGACCAGCTGGCGTCGGAGGGGATGGCGGTGCTGATGATCTCGTCCGAGCTGCCCGAGGTGCTCGGCGTGGCGGACCGCGTCCTGGTCATTCACGAAGGCCGGCTGGCCGGCGAGTTCACCCGCGCGGAGGCGACCGAAGACAAGATCATGCGGGCCGCCACCGGGCAGACCGCGCAGGCCGCGGCGTGACCGCCCCGGCCGCGCCCGTGTCCCCCGTGCGGGCACCGGGGATACCGCGGATGGCGCGCTTCCTGCGGGCCCGGGAAGCGGGGACCCTGGCCCTCGTGCTGCTGGTGTTCCTCCTGGCCACGCTCAGGAACCATCACTTCGCCAGCAGCGGCAGCATCCAGCAGCTGCTGGTGGGGGCGTCCCTGGTCGCGCTGCTCGGTGTCGGCGAGACGATGGTCATCGTCACCCGCAACATCGACCTGTCGGTCGGGTCGACGCTCGGCCTGTCCGCGTTCGTGGTGGGCGACCTGTTCCGGTCCCAGCACATCCCGGTGTGGTCCGGGTTCGTGATCGCGATCGCCATCGGGGCGGCGGTCGGGGCGGTCAACGGGGCCATCACCACGCTGGTGCGGGTGCCGAGCCTGGTCGTCACGCTGGCGATGCTGTACATCATCAGGGGCCTGGACTCAAAGCTGGTGAACGGCCACATCGTGGTCCCCAGCCAGGTGCCGCACGCCTTTATCGAGGTCGGCTACCAGACGCTGTTCGGCATCCCGTGGCTGGCGATCATCGTCGCCGTGGTGGTCGCCGTCGTGGGCTACGTGATGCGGACCTTCCGCCCGGCCCGCGAGCTGTACGCGATCGGGTCCAACCCCGACGCCGCGGCGCTGGCCGGGATACCCAGCGGCCGGCGGGTCTTCGTGGCCTTCGTCACCAGCGGCGCCCTCGCGGGGCTCGGCGGTGCGCTCTTCCTCGCGCTGTTCGCGCAGGTAGACAACAGTGCCGGACTCGGCTACGAGCTCAACGTGGTGGCCGCCGCCGTAGTCGGCGGGGTCGGGATCTTCGGCGGCAGCGGCACGGTGGTGGGCGCGGCGCTCGGGGCACTACTGCTCAACACCATCCAGCAGGGGCTGATCGCGGTCCGGAGCTCCTCCTTCTGGGACGAGGCGATCGCGGGCGGGCTGCTGCTCGCGGCGATCGCGATCGACCGCTGGCTGTCGCTGCGGGTAGCGCGCAGCCTGCGCTCGGCCGAGGGGGCCCACCGTGAGCTCTGAGACCGCGCCGGCCGACACTGGCGCCGGCATGCAGGGCACGCGCCCGGAGGCGCCGGCCGAGTCCACCGCGCGGCAGCCGCTCTGGCAGCAGGCCGCCCGCTGGGAGGCCGGGCTGGTCATCGTCTTGATCGGGGCGCTGATCTTCGGCAGTTCCGAGTCGTCCACTTTCGCCAGCCAGACCACGCTGTTCTACGGGGGCATCAACGCCGGCTACATCGCGATCATGGCGCTGCCGCTGCTGCTGATCGTGGTCACGGCCGAGATCGACCTGTCGGTCGCCTCGACGCTCGGCATGGCCGGCGCGCTCCTCGGCGACCTGTGGCATCACGGCTGGGGAATCTGGCCCGCGCTCATCGCCGCCCTGGCCGTCGGCGTCGTCGGCGGAGCGCTCAACGGCGTCCTGGTCGCCAAGGCGGGGCTGCCCTCCATCGCGGTGACCATCGGCACCCTGACGCTCTTCCGGGGGATCGCCGAGATCCTGCTCGGGTCGCAGACCGTCCCCGGCGCGGGCGACCGGCCGTTCCCCGCGTGGCTCACCAAGATCGGGGTCGTCCCCGTTCCCGGGACGCACCTGTCGTACACGACGGTGATCTTCGTTGTCCTGGCCGTCATCTGCGGCGTGGTTCTGCACGCCACGCCGCTCGGCCGGTCCCTGTACGCGATCGGACTGCAGCCGGAGGCGGCCCGCTTCGCCGGGATCCGGGTCGCCGGGATCAAGTTCTGGCTGTTTGTCGCCTCCGGCCTGATCTGTGCCTTCGCCGGGATCCTGCTCACGGCCCAGAACTCCTCCGTCAGCTACAACGCCGGCTACGGACTCGAGCTCAACGTCGTGGCGATCGTGCTCTTCGGCGGGGTGTCGATCTTCGGCGGCCGGGGCACCGTGCTCGGCGTGGTGCTGGCGGCCGTCATCGTGGCCAGCCTGCAGATGGCGATGACCCAGATGACCATCGACCCCAACGTCCAGGAAATCGTGATCGGCCTCCTGCTGTTGATCAGCGTCGTCGTCCCGAGCCTGGGCAAGCTGGTCCGCTGGTCGGCCGCCCGGACGCGCCGGTCCCGCTCGTAACCGTTCCTTCCTAGCAGTTCCTTCCGTAACAGTCCGCACAATGCAGTCCGGTCCCGAAATCACGGAAAAGAAGGTAAAAGCATGAAACGTTACAAAACGTCACCGTTCGCCGCCGTCCGCCGGCCAGCGGTCCTGGCGGTCGCGGCGGTAGCCGCCGTGTCGGCGGTGGCGGCCTGCAGCTCGAGCGGCTCCAGCTCAACCGCCGCCGGGGGCAGCTCGGCGTCCACCGGCACCTCGGCGTCCACCGGCGCCTCGGCCGCGCCGGCCGCGACCGGGATCAAGAAGGGCCTGACGGTCTACTTCATTCCGAAGGACACCCAGAACCCCTACGAGGTTCTCGCCGACGCGGGCGGCACCAAGGCGCTGGCCGCGCTGGGCGGCAAGGTCGTCGTGAGCAGCGGGACCGCCGACACGGCGGCCGCTCAGATCCCCTCGATCCAGGCGGCCATCCAGGCGCACGCCGACGCGATCGTGATCGCCGGCAACGACCCCAGCGCACTGTGCCCGTCCCTTCAGCAGGCTTCTTCCGCCGGGATCAAGATCCTCTCGTTTGACTCCGACGTCAGCTGCGGGTCCAGCCCGGACCACCTGTTCGTCAACCAGGCGGACACCGCGAGCATCGGAACGTCCGAGGTGGACATCCTGGCCAAGGAGATCGGTTCCAGCGGCCAGATCGCCATCCTCTCCG
>DASWUW010000122.1:0-4691 GCA_036406335.1 Trebonia sp. | reverse complement strand
CCTGGCCCACCAGGCCCACTTCGGGACGGTGCCACCGGGCGAGGCGGCGTCGTTGACCAAGCTGCTCGGGCTCGGCACCGGCTCGGTCTTGTCCAGGTACTGGCAGTACCTGGACAGCCTGGCGCACCTGCGCCTGGGGTTGTCGGTCTACGAGTTCCCGGTCCCCGTGGCCACCGTGATCAGGCAGTCCATCCTGTGGACGATCCTGCTGGTCGGCGCCGCGACGGTGATCAGCTTCGCGGTCGGCATCGCACTCGGCGTGCTGGCCGGCTGGAAGCGCGGCACCTGGCTGGACAACCTGGTTCCGGCGACCACCTTCCTCACCGCGATGCCCTACTTCTGGCTGGCGCTCCTGCTGGTGTACCTGTTCACCTCGGCGCTGTCCCTGCTGCCCTCCTCCAGCGGGTACGACCCGCTGGACACCATCGGGTTCAACGGGCAGTTCATCGGGTCCGCCGTACAGCACTCGATCCTGCCCGCGCTGACGATCGTGATCAGCTCGATCGGCGGCTGGCTGCTCGGCATGCGGAACATGATGGTGGCCACCCTGTCCGACGACTACGTCGTGGCCGCGGAAGCCAGAGGCCTGAAGCCACGCACAGTGATGATCGGCTACGCCGCCCGCAACGCGGTACTGCCGAGCGTGTCCGGTTTCGCGATCTCCATCGGCTTCGTGGTCAGCGGGTCGATCGTGATGGAGCAGGTCTTCAACTACCCGGGCATCGGCAACACGCTCTACCAGGCTGTCGTCAACGACGACTACCCGCTGATGCAGGGCGTCTTCCTGGTGATCACGCTCACCGTGCTCGGCGCGAACCTGCTCGTCGACCTGCTCTTCGGGATCATCGATCCCCGGACACGGATAGGAGCCGGCGCGTGAGCGCCCTGCGGTCCCGCCGCCTGCTGATCGGCGCGGGCATCGTTGTACTCTTCGCCGCCGTCGCGGTCATCGGCCCGTTCCTGGTCGGCAACCCGAACGCGTTCAGCCACGCCGAGTGGCAGTCCCCGTCGGCCGCGCACTGGCTCGGCACCACGCAGCTCGGGCAGGACGTCCTCGCCCAGGTCGTGGCCGGCGCGGGCGCCACGCTGGAGATCGGCGCGGGCGCCGGCCTGCTCGCCACGGTCATCTCGATCGTGATCGGCATCGGCGGCGGCTACGCGGGCGGCCTCGCCGACGAGGCGCTGTCGCTGGTGTCCAACGTGGTGCTCGTGATCCCGGCCCTGCCGCTGATCATCGTCATCGCGTCGTTCGTGCACGCGAGCGGCATCTGGGCGACGGTCGCGGTAATCGCGTTCGTCAGCTGGGCGGCCTCGGCCCGCGTGCTCCGGGCGCAGACGCTGTCGGTGCGCAACCGCGAGTACGTGCTCGCGGCCCGGGCCGGGGGCGAGCCCGGCTGGCGGATCGTCCTCTTCGAGGTCCTGCCGAACGAGCTGCCGATCATCGTCTCCCAGTTCATCTTCTCGATGATCTTCGCGATCCTCACTCAGGCCGGCCTCGCCTTCCTTGGCCTGGCCAACCCGGACCAGCTCACCTGGGGGACCATCTTGTACTACGCGCAGAACGACGGCGCGCTGTCCAGCGGGGCATGGTGGTGGTTCGTGCCGCCCGGCCTGTGCATCGCCGTGCTCGGCATGGGCCTGGCCCTCGTCAACTTCAGCCTCGACGAGATCCTCAACCCCCGCCTGCGCGTCTACAAACCCCGCCGGCGCCAGCAGAATCCGCACCCTTCCGCCGAACGAAGCGCGGTGACCGCATGACCGCCGACGTCATCTTGCGGGTGGAGCACGTCAGCGCGGAGTACGCCGGCTCCCGTCCGACCCGGGCAGTTCGCGACGTCAGCTTTGAGCTGCGCCGCGGCGAGGTGCTCGGCATTGCGGGGGAGAGCGGCTGCGGCAAGTCGACGCTGGCCTTCGCTCTGGCCCGGCTGCTGCGCCCGCCGGCCGGGATGACCGGCGGCTCGATTTTGTTCACGCCGGCCGGCGGCGCCGAGCTCGACGTGGTGACGCTGTCGGGCGAGGAGCTGCGCCAGTTCCGCTGGAGCAAGGTGTCGATGGTGTTCCAGAGCGCGATGAACGCGCTCAACCCGGTCACCACGATCGGCAGGCAGTTCAGCGACATCTTCGCCGCGCATGCCCCGTCGATGGACGGCCCGGCCCGGACGCGGCGGGCCCGTGAGCTGCTCGCGAAGGTGGGCATCGACCCGGAGCGGACCCGCAGCTTCGCGCACGAGCTGTCGGGCGGGATGCGGCAGCGGGTGGTGATCGCGATGGCCCTCGCGCTCGAGCCGGAGCTGGTCATCATGGACGAGCCGACGACCGCGCTCGACGTGGTCGTGCAGCGGGAGATCCTCGACGAGATCGAGCGGCTGCGGGAAGAGCTCGGGTTCGCGGTCATCTTCATCACGCACGACCTGTCGCTGCTGCTGGAGGTCAGCGACCGGCTCGCGGTCATGTACGCCGGCCGGTTCGTCGAGTACGCGCCCGCGGAACTGGTCGCGGCCGCGCCGGCCCATCCGTACACGAAGGGCCTGCTCGGCTCGTTTCCCGACCTGCGGGGCGCGCGGCGCGAGCTGCACGGCATCGCGGGCACGCCCCCGGACCTGCGTGACGCGTCCGCCGGGTGCCCGTTCGCGCCGCGCTGCGGGTACGCGTTCGATCCCTGCGGCACGGTGCCTCCGGGGCTGCGCGAGCTGCCCGGGCAGCCCGGCTGGCTGGCCGCGTGCCACCGGCACGATCCCGCTCACGGCGCCCCCGGCTTCCCGTCCCCGGAGATGACTCAGGAGCTGTCCCAGTGAGTAAGCACAGCGTGCTTGAGGCGCGAGACCTCGTCGTGGAGTTCCGGCAGCGAGGCGGGGCAACCCTGCGCGCGGTCGACCACGTGTCGTTCGCGCTGGAGAAGGGGGAGACCCTCGCCCTGGTCGGCGAGAGCGGCAGCGGCAAGTCGACGGTGGTCCGCACGCTGGCCCGGCTGGAACGCTCTCCGGCGGGCGCGGTGCTGCTCGACGGCCAGCCGGCCGGGCGGCACGGGCGCTCGCTGCGCGCCTACCGCAAGCGGGTCCAGCTGATCTTCCAGGACCCGTTCGCGTCGCTGAACCCGATGCACACCGTGCGCTATCACCTGGCCCGGCCGCTGCTGCGGCTGCACCCGGGCGGCAGCCGGTCCCGGCTGGACGCTTCGATCGCCGAGCTGCTCGAGTCGGTCAACCTGACCCCGGCCGCGGAGGTCGCCCGCAAGCATCCGCACGAGCTGTCCGGCGGCCAGCGGCAGCGGGTGGCGATCGCGCGGGCGCTGGCGTCCAGCCCGGACGTGCTGCTCGCCGACGAGCCGGTGTCCATGCTCGACGTGTCGATCAGGCTGGAGATCCTCAACCTGCTCGACCGGCTGAAACGGGAGCGGAACCTCGCCCTCCTCTACGTCACCCACGACCTGGCCACCGCCCGGCACTTCTCGTCCCAGATCATGGTCATGTACCGGGGCGAAATCGTGGAGCGGGGCCCGGCGGATGCGGTGATCCTGCGCCCGTCGCACCCGTACACGCAGCTGCTCGCCTCCGCCGCGCCCAACCCGGGCGCGCCCCGGGAACAGCTGGCGGCGGCGCGCCGGGCTCGTGAGGCCGTGCGGGCCGCGGCGGCCTCGGCGGCCTCGGCGGCGGACACCGCGGCGGAACGGCGGGAGGTGCTGGTCGGCGCGGGCTGCCGGTTCCTGCTGCGCTGCCCGCACGCGATGGACACGTGCGTCACCCAGCCGCCGGACGTGCTCGTGAGCGCGGACCATCACGCGCGGTGCTGGCTTTACGCCGACGGCGGCCAGGGCGGCCAGGGCGGCCCGGTGCCGGGACGGCGCGGATGAAGCCGGCCGCGCTGGTACCGGTGGACCCGCGGCGCGCCCGGGTGTACGCGGAGGGCTGGCAGTCCTGGAGCGAGACCGGTGTCTTCCCGGTGACGGACCCGCCGCCACCGGTCACCTGGCCGGACTCGCTGGCCATCGACTGCCAGTACCGGCGTTCGGCGCCGCCCGGGGTGTTCCAGGGGGCCGGGGTGCTCGCGGTGGACCCGGGCGACGGAGGCCCGGTCACCGTGTTCGGCGCGCCGGCGGGGCTGCCCGACGGCGTGCCGGTCATCCAGGCCGTGCTCCGCGGCTCGGCCCTGGTGGTATCGGGAGACGCGCCGGTGACGGAGCTGGCGGACCCTGGCCCGGGTGGCCTGCCCGCTGCGCTGGGAAGGTGGGCCGACGGCTTTTCTTCCGGTGCCGGGCTGCCGCGGGTACCGGTGATGCCGCCCGTGTGGTGCTCGTGGTACCAATACTTTTCTGACGTGACCGAAGCCGACGTTCTGGCTAACCTGGACGCGATGGTGTCGCTCGACCTGCCGGTGGGCGTCGTGCAGGTCGATGACGGCTACGAGGCGTGCGTCGGCGACTGGCTGATTCCTTCCGGGCAGTTCAGTGACCTGCCCGGCCTGGTGTCCCGCATCCGGGCGGCCGGGCGCCGGGCCGGCATCTGGGTCGCGCCGTGGCTCGTCGGCCTGTCCAGCGAGCTGTTCGCGGCCCATGCGGACTGGGTGGTGCGTGATCCCGCCTCGGGTGACCCGGTATGGGCCGGCAACGTCTGCGGCGATGACTGCGCCGCGCTAGACGTGACGAATCCAGCCGCGGCGGCTTACCTGACCGGTGTGCTGCAGACGATGCGGAG
>DASWUW010000121.1:0-9861 GCA_036406335.1 Trebonia sp. | reverse complement strand
CCGGACCGGTCCGGCCGTACCTGGTCACCGCGGCGCGGGCGGGCGACGGCGAGCAGCACGACCAGCCCGGCGACGATCGGCACCCACCAGATCCACACGTCGTGCGACGGCCCCTGGGCGGCGGCGGTAAGCGCGCCGGCGATGACCCCCGACGCCAGCAGCCGCGGCCAGCTCAGCGTGGCCGCCGCGATCAGCGCCACGGCCATCGGCGGCCACGGATAGTAGGAAACCATCACCGGCTCGAAGAACGAGCGCAGCGCCAGCGCGAAGGCAGCCCACCAGAGCACATCGGCCAGCAGCGCCGCCGGCCACGGCTCCAGCAACCCCCCCCGCCGCACCCCCTCCTGCCCGGCTGCCTCCGGCCCGGCCGGCTCCGGCCCGGCCTGGGTGAGCCAGCGGCGCCGGATGGCCACCGCGCACAAGCAGGCCAGCACGATCGTGGCCAGCCGGAACGGCCCCGCCGCGACGTTCTGACCGGCCAGCTGCGGCGCCAGCGAGGTCCAGGCCGTCGGGTGGTTGATCACCGGGGAGTCGGGCTGGCTGGTCACCGCCGCATAGGTGTCGTGCCAGTTGGCGATCGCGGTGACGCCCAGCAGCACGGCCGACGGCAGCGCCGCCCGGATCAGGAACGGCATCATGCGCCGCCACGGCAGCACACCGAGCAGCACCGGCAGCGCGAGCAGCACGAGCGGCTGCACGCAGACAGCCGCCCCGGCCAGCCAGCCCGCCTGGTCCGGTCGTCCCTTGCTCTGGGCCAGCACCGCGTACAGCAGCAGCGCCACGGCGAAGGCGTCCTCCGGATGGCCCCAGCGGGCGGAGACCGACCACAGGATCCCGGCGCCCGCGGCGGCGAGCAGGCCGCGTTTCCAGCGCGACACGCCGAGCCGTTCGGCCAGGGCATCGGCGGCGAACAGGGTGACGCAGCACAGCAAGATCTGATAAGGGCCGGCCACCAGCCAGAGTGCTGGGTGCAGGTTCTGCGGGCCGGGGATAGCCAGGGACAGGCCGAGCGCGGAGATCAGCGCCGCGCAGGGCAGCAGGATGACCGCCGCCCCGGGCAGTGAGATCAGCCCGGTCCCGGGTGCGTAGATCCCGCCGATGTTCCCGTGCGCGAGCCGGGTCGTCGCCGCCAGCGTTCCCCACAGGTCGTAGGGCAGCGCCCATTCCGCCCGCCCGGAAAGCGTCGGCCCCCACGTAGTGCTGAACATCCCCACCAGCAGCAGCCCAGCCGAAGCAATCAACGGAAACGCCCGCCGGGAGACCCACCGCCGCATCCCGCGCACCCCCCGCATGCCGGCCCCTCCGCCCGTTCGCCAGCGCCGTCCGGCCCTGGCCCGGCCCGTGCTCTGTGCCCCGGCCCGTGCTCTGTCCGTGCCCTCCAGATCCGGCCGCTCAGCCCCAGGCGACTACCCGGGTGGGCTTGATCGTCACGATCATGCGGACGTCGCCCGGCTCGTCCCTCTCGCGCAGGTCGGCGCCCCCGTACTTGGCCCCCACCTTGTCGGCGAAGGCGTAATTGTCATCCTCGACAACCTCGGCGTCGCCGCGCAGCTCCAGATACCGGTAAGGCGAGGCCGGGTCGAAGATAAGCAGGCTGGCATGGGGGTCGGCGACCAGGTTCTTGGTCTTCTGCCTGCTGTTACTCAGCGAGAGCTGGACCGTGTCGCCGTCGGCGAGGAACCACACGCCCGACAGCTGCGGCCGCCCGCTGGCCCCGACCGTGCCGAGCACCGCGACCTGGGCGTTGAGTAGTTCCTTATGCGAGTCAGGAATCTCAGGAGTCGTCATGCCCCGAACTCTAGACCTGTCAGGCGGCCCGCTTCTGCTGCCTTAGCCGCGAACGGGGGCTCAGCTGCTATCTGCGCTGAGTTCTTCTGCAGGTACAGCCGACATGCCCATGGCATTAAGCAGGGCGGAATGTGGCCGACTGTCGGCTGCCGTTTCAGATTCGTCGGGCCCTGTTACGGCTTCGTCGGCCGTCGTGTCGGGTTACTGATCACTTATGCGTTATCGGTAATACCGAAGCTAGTCTCAGGAGAGCAGCTGCGCCGCCGGCTCGGTCCCCGTCTCCCGGCACCAGTCCAGGTCCGTACCGCGCGGCTCGCGACCCGCATCCGCCCGCGCTGGCCGTCGGCTACGGGACGCCTCCGGAGCACGCCTTTAGCGGGGCGGTGGAACGCCTGACCGCGGCCCTGGCCGCTGGCCGCTGAGCGGGTCCGCCGCGCCCGTTCGGCCGCATTCTCAAGCGACTTCATCCCGAACGAGGGCGTGACTCCGCCCGGGACCGCTTACTGCCCCGCTGACTCCGGGTCGACCTTGGCGAAGCCGCGGACGTCGGGGAACGGCTCCGGGTCGCCGGGGTGCCAGAAACGAATACCGAAGGACTAAGTTTCTTCGCGGCCGGGCGGCAGCTTGAGCTGTTCGACGATGTGCTCGGCAATCGCCATCGAGGCCGTCGCCGCCGGCGACGGCGCGTTGCGGATCGAGGTGACCGGGCCGACCTGGCTGATCCGGAAGTCGTCCACGAGCCTGCCGTCAGCGTCGACGGCCTGGGCCCGTACCCCGGCGGGGGCGCTGGTCACGTCGGCCAGGGTGATCCAGGGCAGGTAGGTGCGCGCCTCGGCTAGGTAGGCGCGCCGGATGAATGATCCCCGGTACTCCCGCACGCCGGTCGTCCAGTGCTGGCGGGCGAGCCGCCAGAACGCGCCCGACCGGCCGATCCGGGCCAGGTCGGCCAGGTTGACGTCGGTGCGCCGGTAGCCCTCGCGGGCCAGGGCGAGCACCGCGTTCGGCCCCAGGTCGGCGGTTCCGTCCACCCGCGGCGTCAGGTGCACGCCGAGGAACGGGTACCGGGGGTCGGGCACCGGGTAGATCATCCGCTTGACCCGGGTGGCCGCCTGCGATGTGAGCCGGAGGTACTCTCCGCGGAAGGGGACGATCTCCGGTGCCCGGGTGTCTCCCGCGGCGGCGGCCAGCAGGTCCGCTTGCAGGCCGGCGCAGATAATGAGCCGGGAGAAGAGGAAGGAACGGCCCGGGGTATCTACTTCGACCGACGCGGTTTCCTGTCCCCGCCCGATCCCGTCCTTCACCCGTAGCCCGGTCACCAGGGTGCTGAGCAGCACCTGCCCGCCGGCCGCGGCCACGTCCGCCGCGAAGGACCGGGCGATCGCCGGGTAGTCGGTGATCGCGGTCGAGGGCGACAGCAGCGCGGCCACGCCGGCCACGTCCGGCTCGAACTCGCGCAGCTCCGCGGCATCCAGCCAGCGCAGGCCAGGGACCCGGTTGACCTGCGAACGGCGTTCCAGCTCGCGCAGTTTGACCACTTCACCCGCGTCGCGGGCGACCACGAGCTTGCCCAGTTCGGAGTAGACCAGGCCGTTGGCCGCGCAGTAGTCCTTCAGCAGGCCGACGCCGCGCCGGGTCATCCGCGCCTTGGCTGAACCGGGTGCGTAGTAGATGCCGGCGTGCACCACCCCGGAGTTGTGCCCGGTCTGGTGGACGGCGACGGACGCTTCCTTTTCCAGGACCACCACGGGAACACCCGCCGCGGTTAGCTGCCGGGCCACCGCGAGCCCCACGATGCCCGCGCCGATGATGCCGACCGGGGCCGGGTTGCCGCCGCTGCCGCTGGATTGCTTGATTGGTTCCATGTCGCCTGTGATACCAGGTTGAGCGGCTGCCACTGGGAACCTCACGGCGGCGATTTTGATCCGCGGCCGGCCGTTTCACCGTAGCGGCCGCCCGTTCACGACTCCCGGAGTCCGCGACCCCGCTTCCGCTGCCTCGGCGCCGCCGGGATTAGGGTTGCGGCATGAAACTAGGTCTGCACATCTCCAGCTTTAACTGGGACGGCGGCGCGCCCGGGCTCCGGTTCAAGCTCGGCGAGATCGCGCAGCGCGCCGAGGAAGCCGGCGTCGACCGGATCAGCGTCATGGACCACGTCTGGCAGATCGGCCCGATCGGCCCGCCCGAGAACGCGATGCTCGAGGCCTACACCGCGCTCGGCTTCCTCGCCGCCAAGACCGAGCGGGTCAAGCTGCTGGCCATGGTGACCGCGGTTGTCTACCGCGATCCCGGCCTGCTGGCCAAGGCGGTGACCACCCTGGACGTGCTGTCCGGAGGGCGCGCGATCCTCGGCATCGGCGCGGCCTGGAACGCGGACGAGTCAGCCGGCCTCGGGCTGTTCTTCCCGCCGCTGGCCGAGCGGTTCGAGCGGCTGGAGGAGGCGATCCTCATCATGAAGCAGATGTGGAGCGGCAGTGACGCCCCGTTCGACGGCGAGCACTACCACCTGGCTCGCACGCTCAACTCGCCTCCGGCGCTGTCGTCGCCGCACCCGCCGATCCTGATCGGCGGCGGCGGCGAGAAGAAGACCCTGAAGCTGGTCGCCCGGTACGCGGACGCCTGCAACATCGCCGCCTACGACCTCGACGCCGCCGGGCACAAGCTCGACGTGCTGCGCGGGCACTGCGCGGCCGAGGGCCGCGACTACGACCAGATCGAGAAGACCGCCCAGACGCGTTACGACCTGGGGGAGAACGGCGAGAACGTCAACCAGGTGATCGAGAACCTGCACCGGATCGCCGAGCTGGGCTACACCCAGGCCCACGGCTCCCTGCTCCGGGTCAGCCAGCCGGCCCAGCTGGACCTGCTGGCCGAGCGGATCATCCCGGCGGTCGAGAAGTTCTAGCCAGCTGTCAGCCCCGCTCCGGGCCAGTACGGGCCCGGAGCACCGATGAGAGGACTTGGCGTGACCACTCCAGCAGCACCCGCGAGCCCGCAGGGCGAGGGCCAGCCCCGTCGCCGGCGGCGGCCGCCGAAGCGGGCCGAGGTCGTCTCGGTAGCCAAGATCTCCCCTCGGCTAGTGTCCGTGCTGGTCACCGGCGACGACCTCGACGGATTCGCCGACGCCGCCCCGACCTCGCACCTCAAGGTGTTCCTGCCCGCCGACGGCCAGGATGAGCCGAGCCTGCCCCAGTACACCCCCGACGGCGTCGTCTACGACGACGAGGGCCCGCCGCCCGTGGTGCGCACCTACACCCCGCGCGGCTACGACCCGGTGGCCAGGGCCCT
This sequence comes from Trebonia sp., assembly GCA_036406335.1. GTDB lineage: Bacteria > Actinomycetota > Actinomycetes > Streptosporangiales > Streptosporangiaceae > Trebonia. Next base: position 4,788 of record DASWUW010000121.1, on the reverse strand, counting down.
GGAGATCCAGTTCCTGCTGCACGGGGAGGGTCCCGCGTCGGCCTGGGCGCAGCGGGCCAAGCCGGGAGACAAGCTCGCGGTGGCCGGCCCCGGCGGCCGGTTCTCTCTGGAGCCGTCCGCGGATCACTGGTGGCTCGCCGCCGACGAGTCCGCTATCCCGGCCGTCGCGACCCTCCTGAAAGCGCTACCGGAGACGACCGCCGCCGAGGTCCACCTCGAGGTCGACGGCCCGGATGACGAGATCGAGCTCCCCGGTCCGGCCAAGACCGAGATCACCTGGCACCACCGGCAGCCGGGCGCCTACGGCCAGGAACTGGCCGCCGCCGCCCGCGCGGCGACGATCCCGGACGGCGCCCGCGTCTGGGTAGCCTGCGAGTCCGCCGCGATGCGGGACATCCGCCGTTACTTCACCCGCGAGCGCGTCATCCCGGCCGACCGCCTCGTCACCCGCGGCTACTGGCGCGCCGGCGAGCAAAACCACCCCGACCACGACTACGGCGAAGACTAACCCCCGTCCCCGTCCGCCCCCGCGTCGTCGTCAAAGGCCGCGACCGCGGTGGCCGGCTAGCCGCCGGAACGCAGGGGCCGAGGGCGTCAGCCGGGTCCGTTCTGATCTCGGGGAAGGAGCTGGCCGCTGATCCCGGCACCGCTCCGGGCACGATGAACGGGACCAGCGCGGGCACCGGCCCGGAGGCCGACCTGGGGTTCCCGCGGATCCGGGCAACCGTGGCTCCCGCGCCGTACGACGCGTACGCAGCCACGCGATACCGGCGCCACTAACGAACCCTGAGGCGTTTGTGATGTACCCCAAAGAGATATTCACGGGATTAAGTTTCCGCACGTGAACCCATACCATGGGATCACAAGCGCATACGAAATTTCGGAAATGGGCATCACGTGAGCACTCTGCTAGACGACTTCTCGATGGAGATGACCGGTAAAGACATCTCGAAGGTGGAGAACGCCGCGAGCATGATCCCCTCCGGCAGCCGGATCAACGTCACGTTCCTGGAGAACGAGGACCTGCAGATGCGGGTCGACGCCGCGGAAGCCGTCAAGCGCCTGGGCTTCAACCCGGTCCCGCACATCTCCGCCCGGAGGCTCAAGTCACCCGAGATGCTGGAGGAGTTCCTGGCCGCGCTAAGTGTCGTCGACGCGCACGCGAGCATTTTCGCCGTCGGCGGCGACCCGGCCGTCCCTATGGGGCCGTACGAGGACTCGCTGTCCCTGATCGAGTCCGGCATTCTCCAGCAGTACGGCATCCGGGACGTGTCCGTTGGCGGTTACCCGGACGGCCACCCGGACATCCCCGCGAACGTGCTCTGGTCGCACCTGGAGAAGAAGGCCGCCGCGCTGTCCCGGGCCGGGCTCCCGGGCTCGGTGGTCACCCAGGTCGAATTTGACGCGCACCAGGTGCTGGCCTGGCTCGAAGAAGTCCGCGAGCACGGTGTCGACCTGCCGGTCCGGGTCGGCGTCCCCGGGCCGGCCAGCGTCAAGCTGCTGCTCGGCTTCGCCTCCCGGCTGGGCATCTCCACCTCCGCCGGGATCGCCAAGAAGTACGGCCTGTCGGTGACCAACCTGCTCGGCAAGGCGGGCCCGGAAAACTTCCTCCGGCACCTGCAGGAGGGCCTCGACCCGGGCAAGCACGGCGTGGTGAAGCTGCACTTCTACACCTTCGGCGGCTTCAAGACGACCGCCCAGTGGATCGCTGAGCACCGCCGCGAGTTCGCCTGAGGGATCGCGGGCAGCGCCGGACCCCGCCAGCCGGGGGAACCGAAAGACACAGGCGCCGGCCCGTAACCGGGCCGGTGCCTGTGTCGGTGAAGTAGCCGCCGCCGGGCGGTTGCACACGGGAATCGCTTCCGTCCCGCCCGGCAGCGGGGCTTAGCGAAGGCTTACTTCGGCATCAGCACCGAGCTGATGATGTAGACGGTCGCGTTGGCGGTCTGCACGTTGCCGCAGACCACGTCGGCGCCGTTGACGGTGTAGGTGCCGCTCATCATCGCCGTCTTGACCGTGCCGCCTTCCAGCGTCTTCAGCGTCAGGCCCTTGGCCAGCTGCGCGGGCGTGTAACGGCCGGCGACGACGTGGTAGGTCAGGATCTTGGTCAGCTCGCTCTTGTTGGCCAGCACGCCGTTCAGCGTGGTGGCCGGGATCTTGGCGAACGCGGCGTTCGCCGGCGCGAACACCGTGATGGCGCTGGCCGAGTTCAGCGTGTCGACCAGGCCGGCCTTCTTGACCGCGGTAACCAGGGTGGACAGCACCGGGTTGGCCGAGGCGGCGGTGGCCACCGGGGCGGTGGACATGCCCATGAAGCTGCCCGCGCCCGACTTGGGCACCGACGCGCAGCCCGCGCCGAAGTCGGTCGTGCTGGCCGCCGCGGACGAGCCGCCCGACGCCGCCGGCGACGAGGCCGCGGCCGACGACGGGGCCGCGGCCGACGACGGAGCCGCGGCCGACGACGAGGCCGGGGCGGCGGCCGCGGTGCTGGACGACGAGGAACTGCACGCGGCGGCACCGAGGGCGCAGGTGGCGGCGATACCGGACACGGCGAGCAGACGAAGGTTTTTCACAGGTTTCTCCTTGATTGTTTTCTGTTCTGGTCTTCAGTCGGTTGGTTCTCAGTGACTGCTTCGGAATGACTGCTGGTGTTGGATGCGGATGCCCCCGGGAACTCAGGCGGCGGTGACCACCACGGAGTCCCAGCCGCTGGCGCCGTTGGGGACCGGGCCGGCCTCCTGAGAGGTCTGGATGGCGCCGGTGCCGTCGGCGGCCCGGACCTCCAGCGAGTGCAGCCCCGGGGTGGCGTCCCAGGCCCACGTCCACTGACGCCAGGTGTCGATGCCGCCCGCCGCGGCCAGCTGGGCACTGTGCCAGGGCCCCTTGTCCACGCTGACCTGGACGGCCGAGATGCCGCGGTGCGGCGCCCAGGCGACCCCGGCCACCGGCACGCGCCCGGCCTTCACCTGAGCCAGGGGCTTGGGCACGTCGATACGCGATTCGGTCTTGATCGGCGCCTGCGCGGAGTAGCCGCGCTGCGTCCAGTAGGCCTGCTGGCGGGCGAACGTGGTGACGGTCAGCTTGGTCAGCCACTTGGTCGCGGACACGTAGCCGAACAGGCCGGGGACCACCATGCGAGCCGGGAACCCGTGCGCGACCGGCAGCGGCTGCCCGTTCATGCCCACCGCGACCAGCGCGTTCCGGCCGTCCAGGATCGCCTGCAGCGGGGTCGAGATCGTCATGCCGTCGGTGCCGGTGGACAGGACCTGATCCGCCCCGGCCTGGACGCCGGCCCGGCGCAGCAGTGTCGCCAGCGGCACGCCGAGCCAGCGGGCGTTCCCGTTGTACGGTCCGCCGACCACGTCGGAGACGCACACCAGGGTGATGTCGGCCTCGGTCAGCGGCATCCGCAGCAGCTCGGCGAAGGTGACCTCCACCGGCCGGCTGACCATCCCGTCGATCCGCAGCGTCCAGCTCTCCGGCGAGACCTGCGGGACCACCAGGTCCGTGTCCACCCGGTAGAACTGCGCGTTCGGGGTGAAGAAGGGGCTTAGCCCGGGGATCTTGAGCTGGGCGCCAGCCGGGACGGCGCGCGCGGCGACGGCGGGGGCGGGCAGTCGTACCGCGGCGCGGGACGAGGCGACGCTGAACCGGCTGAGCAGCAACTGCCCGCCGCCGGCGCCCGCGGCGGCGACCGCGGCCACGGCGGTCCCGGTAAGCAGGAAGCGCCGCCGGTTCGAGCCCGGCGCGGACTCCGGTCCGGCCGGCGGTGCCGGCGGGGCCGGCGGCAAACCGGTGCCCGCCGGCCGCTCGCGACCCGCTGACAACTCAGGGCCCGACGCCAGCTCGCGACCCGACGCCGGCTCCGCTGCGGCCGGCCGCACCGCTAGCCCGGAAAGCTGCTCGTCCAGCGGCACCCAGGCGTCCGCGACCGGGATTCCGGCCGTAGCCGGCGGACCCGTCGTCACTGCGAGTGACGCCGGGCGGGACGCGGCCCGCGCCGAGTGAATCAGGATCAGCAGCGCGGCAGCGGCCACCGCGATCCCGGCGAGTGTCGGGAGAGCGTCGGTGCCGGTCGCCTGGGGCTGGCTCACGGCAGCCGCTACGCCTGCCGCGCCAAACAGGGCGAGGATCGCGAATCCCGCCGCCAGCCGCCGGACCGCGGCCGCCCCGGCTACCGCGGCGATCAGCACGAGCAACACCAGGATGCCGGTGACCAGCGCGTCTTTGTCCCGGGAGCCGAAGTGCGTGATCGCGAATTCCTTTACCGGAATCGGCGTGTGGTTGATCGCGACCTCGCCGATCGCGTCGACCGGGCTGCCCAGCGCGCCGGTGATCCCGGCCACGAGCTGGGCGACGCCGAGCGCCACCGCCGCGGCCAGCACGCCGGAGAGAGCTCCGGAGAACAGTCCCGGATAGGTGAAGCGTCGTCGTCTCAGTGTCACAGAACGCATTCGCCGCGACAGCCCTGGCAGATTGGCTCGGCGGCTTAAATTTTTTTTCCTGCGAATTCCGGCGTGTCCGCACCAATCCGCGGGGCGGCCTCCTACGAATGAGAGTCATGAATACGTCCACGAGCCCAGAGCCGCCGGGTCCTGGCCGCAGGGGGAGACTAAACAGCTCACCCGAACCTGAGGGGGGCGGCCAGGACCCGGCTGAACTACTGGCACTCGTGGCGCGCGGTGACCATGCGGCGTTCGAGGTCGTCTACGACCAGTTCGCCGGCCCGGTCTACGGGCTGGTACGCAAGGTCCTGCGCGACCCCGCCCAGTCCGAGGAGGTGGCGCA
>DASWUW010000120.1:0-6639 GCA_036406335.1 Trebonia sp. | reverse complement strand
GGGTAGACGTGTGCCGCTCTGGACCCTGCCGGTGCACCCGATCAGTACCGGGTGAGCAGAAGGGAAGGGGAGCGCGATGAGCGCGCGTGATTCCGTGGACCTGGAGGTCTTGCTGCGAACAGCCAAGCGGGCGCGGGGCTGGGGGTCGTGGCTGCGGCTGATCGTCCCTGACCCGGATGCCCGAAAGCTGGTCCGGCTGCTGACCCGGAACGAGGCCGTGCCAGTGCACGCGTCGGTGACCGGGGCGCTCGCGGCGACGGCGGCGGGCCGGTGATTCGCCGGTTAATCACGAGTATCCGGCTGCGGCCGGGTAGGTATACGGGAAGTGGTGCTGTCTCAGACCATGGCAGCCCTGTGGTCAGCTAGCGGTGTCATGTGAGGCAACCATGACTGTAGGGAAGGATCCCGGTCCCCGTTCCGGGGATGCGGAGCCGTCGGCGGCTCAGGGCAAGCACCGGCGGCGAGCCGCCGGCTCAGTCGACAGCCTGCTGCGGCGGGCCGCCCAGGGTGACACGGAGGCGTTCGCGAGTATCTGCGACCAGGTCGACGGCGCGGTGTACGGGGTGGTGAGCCGTATCACCGGAGACCAGGTCCGCGCGCAGCAGGTGACCGAGGACGTGCTGCTGGAGATATGGCAGTCCGCGTCGCAGTTCAGTCCGGCCGGGGGCAGCGGGCTCAACTGGATCATGACCATGGCCCGGCGCCGTGCCCTGAGTCAGGCGGGCGGCGGCCCCGCGGCCAGACCGGGGTCTTCCCCGGCGGCCGGGGCGGGGGCAGAGCGGACCGCGGGAAACCTGTCGGCTCACCGCGGCATCGCTTCCCTGCCCGGGCCGGAGCGTGACGTAGTGCTGATGGCGAGCTGCGGATATACCTGGCATCAGCTCGCTGAGCGGGCACAGGTTCCGGACGACACGGTGGCCGAGTGGCTCCGTGACGGGCTGCTAAAGCTAAGCAGCCACTCCGAATAGCCGGGCCCGGCAGAAATCTAGGCCCGGCTAAAGAGGCTTACGGCAGACGAAGCGGGAAGTAGGTCAGGGATGCCCTTCAGCCGGCATCGACGGCGAGCGGCAGCGGGTCTGCCGCTGAGCCGTCACACGAGACGGAGAACTGATGCTTGTCCTGTTTTTGCTGCTAGTGATCATTGCGATCGTGCTCGGTATTGTCGGCGTGGTCGCCAAAGGGCTGCTATTCCTGCTGATCATCGGAATCGCGGTCTTCGTCGTCGCCCTCATCCTGGCTGGCCTGCGGCTGCGCGGCCGCCCGGGACGGCACCCGGCCCGGTAACGCGCCGTCCCGGCAACGCAACGTCCGGCAACGCAACGTCCGGCAACGCACGAACCGGCGGCCTGCCCAGGGGCAGGCCGCCGGCGGCCGTACGGGACGCAGCTTGCTTAGCCAGCTACGCCGCCGGAACCGGCCTACTCGGACGAGGTCAGCTGGCGCTCCGCTTCAGCCAGCCGCGGACCTGCTCCTGAGGGCGCTGCTGCTCGCCCTGCTGAGCGCCGAGGACGATGAGCGCGCCGGTCAGTACCGGGGTAGCCCACTGCAGGATCCGCAGCTGCTGCTGGGTCCGGGCGACGTCATCGGGGGTGGCATCGCTGGGGACGGTGCCGCTCTCGGTATAGGCGTCGGCTCCGGTCTTGGCCAGTTTCGCGCCCAGTACCCCGCTGTAAGCGGTGGTGCCGAGCGCGGCGGCCGTCAGCGCGAGCTTGACGATCGTATTGGCCCCGACGCCGGACTGGTTGCGGACCCGGTCCTGGTGCTCTAGCAGGAGGCCGCCGCCGCCCACCAGGTGGGCACCGATCGCCACGGCGGAGAACGGAGCCCAGCGGGCCCAGCCCGAGGACGAGATCTTGGTCCGCTCGACCGGGTTGCTGACGTCCCCCGACGCCCCGTTCAAGGCCACGGCCCCCATCAGGGACCCGCCGAACCAGGCTGCGGCACCCAGGTCGTGCAGGGACCGGATGAGCGTGTTGCGGTTGCTGTTCATGAGACTCCTGTAGTGAAGGTGATGTCAGTCCGTCGCGGTGGCGCCGGAAGAGCCGGCTCCGGCGCTGGAATCGCGGCCGGTACCGTCTTGGTCGAGCCGCCGGTGAAGCCGCTCGTTTTCCGCCTGGACCTGGTCACGGTCACGGCGGGTGTTCCTGGCCTCCTTACGCTGCGCGCGGTGCTGCCTGGCCTTGGTGCCCTTACGGCGCATTCCGGCGAGGATCATGGCAATCGCCAGGATCAGCACAGCGCCGGCAACAGCGCCGGCGATGAAGAACTCGGCTGCGTTGTGGATGCTCAGGGTCTGTCCGAATAGCGCGGGACTGCGGATCGGGTAGTGGTTTTTCCAGATCAGGTCGAGGCCGAAGACAGCCGCCACGATCAGCAGCAGCAAGCCGAGAATGATCATTGCGGTTAGCGGGTGGTGATGTCGGGGTCGTCGATCTGCTCCTTACGGAGAGTCTCGCTGACCTCCTGGTTCTCGGTGACGGTCTCGGTGCCGAGCCGGACCCGCTCGACCGGAACGGTTTCCTTGCTCGTGACGGGACGCTCGGCGTGCAGCGTGACCTCGTGCTCTTCCTCAGTAAGGTCAGGACCCGACAGGGCCGAGTCGCGGTTGGCGTCGGTGATCGGCTCCCGCTGGAGGCGGACTTCCTCGTGGCTGACCGGCACCGTCTGGGTGACGTTCTCGGTGACGACGTACTTGCGCAGCCGGGCCCGGCCCGCTTCGGTGGTCTCGGTACCGACGTGCAGCCGCTCCTCCGAGCGGGTCATCGCGTCGTCGGTGGCGGGACCGGAGGTGTCCCGGCCCTGGATGCCGTCCCGGCCGGACTGGTCCGCGCGGAAACCGGTCGCGTCGCCCGGACGCTCGTAGCCCTGGCCTGCGTACCCCTGATCCACCGAACCCTGGTTCTCGTACTGGGCGGCGGGACTGTCCGAGGCGCTGCCGCTGCCCAGATACTCCTTGTAGTAGGTGTAAAGGGCTTCGTTCTCGTCCGGCTGGATGTGACCGTCGGCCTCAACGCCGGGGGCGTCCTTGACCATGTCCTTGGTGACGGCGAGACGCAGGTTCTCTCCGTCGCTGGCGGAGCCGTAGAGCGGGGCAAAGCTTTCCTTGGTGCCGAACAAGCCCGTGCTGATCGTTACCCACAGCGGCTGGCTGGTCTGGTCGTCGACGTAGATCTGCCCGATCTTGCCGATCTTGGCACCGTTCGCGTCGACCGCGGTGCGGCCTTCCATCGTCTGCAGGTCGTCAATGGTGGTCATGATGGTGCTCCTTTCGATTAACGGCACAGCGTGGCCGACAGGTGCCGGCGGCACGCGGCAGCCGTTTCGCCCGTGTTGCGGATAGGCACTGGCTTTTGGCCCGACGATTATCGTCAGAGCAAAAGAAAAGAACCGCTCCAGTCGTCTTCCGGGGGGAGATTTACTCGACCACCCGGTGTCTGGAGCGGCTCTAGGGTGCGCGGATCGTCATGTTGCCCAGGCGGCCCGCGCCTTACTGAAAACCTGAACGCAGTCTGAAACTGACCCGGCCCACGCCCCGTTGTCTGGACGCATCCGGCCCTGATTTTCGTCTGCTACCCGGCTAGCCGGGACCTACACACAATAGTGCCCACCCCTTTTCGGGGCATCCTGCGCTAGGGTTCAGCGTTGCCGACGGCTGCTCAAGCGCTGAACGGCGGCCTGCGGGACGGAACATCGGCATAATCGTCAGACCGGCCTGAGGAATCCGCGCGGCCTGTGCTGCGGTACATCTCACGGCGCCTCCGGCACGACAATCCGTACAGACTCACTGCCGGATTCTGGAGCAGCCTTGAAACTAGCACTCGCTTCAGCAACGTTGCGTGCTGATAAATAAAACTCTACATCATCCTTAAGATAAGCAGCCGATCGGGTGGGCAGTGAACTTCGCAAGGAGGAATCGATGCGATACGAGAAGCTAGGAAAGACCGGGCTTGCGGTTTCCGTGGTCACGCTGGGGTGCATGAGCTTCGGCGAGCCGGACGGACGCGGGCGGCCGTGGACGCTGGACGAGGCGGCCTGCCGGGACATCGTGCGGCAGGCGCTGGAGGCCGGGGTCAACTTCGTCGACACCGCGAACGTGTACTCGTCCGGCCGCAGCGAAGAGATCACCGGGCAGGCCCTGAAGGACTTCGTCCCCCGCGACGAGGTCGTGCTGGCGACCAAGGTATTCATGCGGATGCGGCCCGGGCCGAACGGCGCCGGGCTGTCCCGTAAGGCGATCTTCGCGGAACTGGACGCCAGCCTGCGCCGGCTGCAGACCGACTACATCGACCTGTACCAGATCCACCGGTGGGACTACGGCACCCCGGTCGAGGAGACGCTGGAAGCGCTGCATGACGCCGTGAAGTCGGGCAAGGTCCGTTACATCGGCGCGTCCTCGATGCACTCCTGGCAGTTCGCCAAGGCGCTGTACCTTGCAGACCTGCACGGATGGACCCGGTTCGTCTCCATGCAGAACCACTACAACCTCATTTACCGCGAAGAGGAACGGGAGATGCTCCCGCTGTGCGGCGACCAGGGAATCGGGGTGATCCCGTGGTCACCGCTAGCCCGGGGCAAGCTGACCCGGGCCTGGGACGAGGCGACCACGCGGAAGGAAACTGACGACTTCGGCCGGACCCTGTACCGCGACGAGGACCGCACCGTCGTCGAGCGGGTGCTGGAGATCGCGGCCAAGCGGGACCTGTCCCCGGCCCAGGTCGCCCTGGCCTGGCTGCTGCGCAACCCGCTGGTCACCTCGCCCATCGTCGGCGTCACCAAGCCCGCGCACCTGTCCGACGCGATCGCCGCGGTAGACGTCGAACTCGACGCCGACGAAGTCACCTACCTGGAAGAGCCCTACACCCCCCATACCGTGGCCGGCCACCAGTAACGGCGAAGGCGGGTCGGCAGCCTTTCGGCCGCCGACCCGCCCGGATACGCACGCGAGTCACTGCTGACGATGCGTGAAGATTGCCCTCGGCTGGATGCCAGGGGGCGCGGGCTGGTTTTCTAGGCCCGCAGCGGCCCGGGGCCGCGGCTGGTCAGTTCAGCAGCCGTCGTACGGGGCCCAGTTGGACTCGCCGCCGGCCGCCATGGCGTTGGCGAACACCTGGTTCTGCTGGGCGACGCTGGCGTTGCCGAAAGCGGCCGCGCTGCCGCCGTAGGCGGCCCAGGTCGAGGCGCTGAACTGGTAGAGCCCGTAGTGACCGCTGCCATTCATCACCTGGGAGTTGCCGCCGGATTCACGGGCGATGACGCACGCCTGGAATGAGCCGGTGCTGCCGCTGTAGGTGCTGGCCGTCTGCGTCGGTGCCGGCGCGGACTGGGTCACGGTGGTGGACGACGTGCTGGACGACGTGCTGGACGAGGTGCCGGACGACGTGCTGGCGGCCGGCGCCGCGGCCGGGGCGGCCGCGGGTATGTCGAGCACCTTGGGCGCGGCGGGGATCTTGGCCGGCTTGGCCGGGACGGTCAGCACCTGGCCGGCCCGGATCTCGTTGGCGTACTTGATCGCGCCGTGGTTGGCCGAGTACAGCGCCGGCCAGTAGTCCGCACTCTGGTAGAGCCGCTGCGCGATCGAGGCGAGGGTGTCGCCGGACTGCACGGTGTACTTGGCCGGCAGCGTCGCGTGGTGCTTTCCCTTCGGCTCGATCGCGGCCACCCGGCTGGCGTTCAGCCGGACGACCGGAAGCCCGGTGCCGGCCTGCCTGGTGATCGACACCAGCGCGGTACCGGTGACGGCGGGCTGAGGGGTGGTGGCGGCGGGAACCGCCGTGAGATGCCCGATCGCGTCGGCGGTGGCCGCGGGGGCGGCCGACGACGTGTTACCGAGGGCAAAAGCGGCGGCGACGCCGGCCACTGCGACCGGCGCGGCCGCGAACGGCAGAAAGCGCCGGATAGGGGTAATGGTCAAACTTGCTGGGTAGCCCAACGGGCTCCTTCCCGGGCGGGTCGCACTCACTAGGAAGGCTGCCTGCACGGTGCACTAGTCGTGTGCACGAGCACGGGCAGCCTCCGGAGCGCCTGACATCTCGGGAGCGTAACGGCATAGTCCAGGGTTTCCAGGGAATTGGACAAAAAACTTTTGGTTACGTAGGATCCCCAGCTCAGCGCGTTCCAGCATGTCCGTTCGGCGTGTCGCCGTAAGCGCCGGGCGCTGGGAAAACACCCCTGAAGTGCCGGGTGGCCTCATTGTCCGGTGTCAACCGGAAAACGTTATAAATGCTGGTCACGGCTTCTTCGATCCGGCTGAAAGCGAGCCGGCCGGGGTCACTCAGACCCGGGTGCGCCGCGGAGGGAACCGCGGTACGAGGGGCGACTGCCGTTACCCCCGTGAGACCTTCGCCACAGCGGGCGCCGACGGGAGATTACCGTCGTGTTACGGCGGCGGGATCCACTTGGGTTATGTCACGAGGGTGTGTGGACGGCGGTGACCCCGGCGAGCAGGCTGAGCGCGGCCGAAACCGCGGCGCCGAGGTCGAGCGGGACGGCGGCGGCGGCGTCGGCGCCGAGGACGGCGCGCAGGGCGCTGACCGCGCCGGCCAGCGGGGCCGGAGCGGGCCGGTCCCCGTCGCGGCGGATGCGGCCGGCGGTGGCCAGGATCCGGCCGAGGGCGGCTCCGTCGCCGGACCCGGCGGCGTG
>DASWUW010000119.1:0-4773 GCA_036406335.1 Trebonia sp. | reverse complement strand
GAGGCGGTCCGCGGCATCGCAGCCGTCGTCGGCCGCCGGCTGGGCCTGCCCGTGCAGCCCGTGCCAGAGGAGAGCTTCGGCCCGTTCGGCCCGATCTTCGCGATGGACCAGCCCGCCTCCAGCACCCGCACCCGCGAAGCGCTCGGATGGCGGCCGACCCACCCCAGCCTCCTCGAGGACCTGGAGAACATCCAGCCCTGAGGCGTTGGAAGCCCGCTCCGAGCCGAGCCGAGCCGCCTAAGTGCGGTCACTTCTCACGATCAAAAGCCACTCCACCGCCCGTCCAAGTGCGGTCAGAACCGACCAACAACCGCGGTCAGAACTCACGAATGAAGCCATCTCTGGCAGTTTCCCGAACGCGGTCGTTACCGCTGCGTCTTGGTGGCGAATCCCATGTAGGAGACGGCGGTGCTGCTTACCTGTCCCACGTCTAGTCGCCGGCTGAGCTCCCCGTAGGTGATCCGCCCGAGCCGTGCGCTGGCCAGGCTGCGGAGCACGGCGAGGGGCTTTGCGCGGGCCCCGAGGCCGGCCGTCTCGCCGGGGGCCAGCGCGTGGCGCTCCAAGATGGCGGCTAGCTCGGCGGGCGTGATGAACATGTCCCAGTCGTGGATCGCCACGTCGGTCAGGCGGGTCAGCGGCCACTGCTGCATGACCTTGACCGCGAGCAGCTTGCTCCGCAAGGTGCGGTTGAAGGTGTCAAACAGGAACACGCCGCCGGGCCTGAGCACCCGGGCCGCCTCACTGATCACGCGGTCCACGTCAGATACGTGCTCCAGCACGTCAGAGCAGCAGGCCACGTCGAAGGCGGCGTCCGGGAAGGGCAGTTCCTCGCCGGCCCCGGCCCGGTAGCCGATCTGCAGGCCGCGCCCGGCCGCGTGGGCGCGCGCCGCGCCGATCGACACCGGCGACGGGTCGACCCCGGTCACCCGGCAGCCGAGGGCCGCGAACTCCTCGGCGAGAAACCCGCCCCCGCAGCCGATGTCCAACGCGCGCAGGCCGGCAGGCTCAGGACCGTGCTGCCGGGTGAGTACGTCACGGAAATACGCGAAGCGGCCCGGGGTGACGCTGCCGTGCAGGAGGTTAAGCGGGCTCTTCTCATCCCACCACGACTCGCCCAGCCGGTCGTATACGTCGTTGTCAACGGGCACCCGTGCGCCTCCGCGGCTAACTGGCCAGCCAGGCTGGTCACAGCCAGAGCCGCCCTCCATGATGCCCGATCGTGCCAGCGCGCCTTGCCTCACCCCCATAGCCCCGGTGCCCCCTATCGCCGAATCGGCGCGGCAATGCAGAGACGCGGGAAAGGGCCAGGCTGCTCCAGATCATCTAGGTCTGTATTGGCTAAGAGGACAGCCGGGACGGAGCACGTCTGTCCGGCCCGTCGGTCCTCATAGCTCTCTTTCGTAAAAATAGTTGACCGGCCCGTCGGATCCGCCTTCGCGGTTGGTAAAGCCAAGGCTCTCGTAAAGGGCGCGGGCGGCCACGTCGTCCTCGCTGGTACCAAGATCCATGTGCTCCGCGCCGTGGTCTCGGGCCTGGTCGATCGCGGCCTCCATCAGTGCCCGCCCTAGTCCCTGCCCACGGCGGCCGGGAACCACGTAAAGCTCCGCCAGGTAGCACTCGAGGCCCTTACTCCAGATATCCGGACGGAAACGGAGCACTGCCAGGCCGTCGGGGCCCGGTCCGCCCACCAAGACCACTGTGTCGGCTGTGCCCAGCAGTTGCCCGATTCGCTCAGCCAGCGCAGAGGGACTAGGCGTGGGGTCGTCGTACTCCGTGTTGAAATCGTGAAGCAACTGCCCGATGGCGATCGCGTCGGCAGCGCTTGCGCAGCGAACGGCCAGATCCCTTCCTTTTGCATTGCTCATGGGCCGAATCTACGGGCCCGCGTTACTGCCTGCTCCCCGGCGATGAGATTCCGCGTCGGCATGGCATGGAGCGATCCGGCAAAGCTTTCGCGGACCGGCAAGCTAAACCTGAGCCTGCAGGTGATCAATCGACGAGATCACCCTTCAGAGGATCGGCCCCAGCGCACCAGAACATCCCGTTCTGGCTTTCCATCGTTGCGTGGACGCCCCGGCCGGGGTGCATGGCGGACTCTGGTCGCTTACCTGCTGTGCCGCTGACCAGGGTCCGGCTGGTGCTGGTGATGGCGGGCCTGTCTGGCTTGAATCGTCGGGGTGACTTTCCGTTGCGGCGCTCAGGTGTGACCGGACATGATCGTCCGGTGACTGAAGATGAGGCCAAGGCCGTCGCCGAGTTCGCGGCACGGTACGTGGGGGACGCCATGCATCACCTGGCCCCGATCATCCGGTACGGCCGGCTGTTCACGCCGGCCGCGGACGCAAGCGGCCCGGACCGGACACTGGAGCCCTGGCGCGGCAGGGGCGCCTCCCGGCTAGCCATGGGCTCAGGCCTGCTCTACGCGGAAGGCTACGCGCGGCTTAGCGTGGGCATCGCAACCGACTGGGCGTGGTGCCTGGACGGCGAGGCCGTCGTGGAACGAGGGTCCAGGGTGCCGTTCACCGCGTACTTCGGTGTGGCGCTGCAGCCGGATTACGTGCGACGGGTCCGTGCGGCGCGGCAGCGCTACCGCGCCGGCGACGACGGCTTCACCTGGGTGTTCCAGCCTCGTCACGAAGCGATCAACCCGCCGCTGGACCCGGGCACCGACGTTGCCGGGGGCTTGGGCCGGGACATTCCCTCCTGGGTACGCCAGTGGGCCCTGACAGCCGAGCTCCGGCCCGGAGACCACCTGGCCGCAGAGGCCTGGCTCCTTGAGGAACTGCTCGGGTCCCCGGGTGTAAGAGCGCCGAGGCCCCCGGCCCCGGCGCCCGCCCCGCCCGGCGGGCAGCGCGCACAGGACCCGGGCACCGTCCCTCCCGGGGCGTACGCGCGGTACCTGCTCCGCCGCGTGGACGGGCCCGGGTCCGGAATGGCACTGGTCTGCAACGGCCAGAGCGGAGATGTCTACAGCGAGGACGCGGCCATTCTCGACGAGCTGGTCCAGGACAGCGACAGCCTGGACACGCTGCTGCGGATAGCCGACCAGCACCGCGCGCGGTGCGAGTGGGCGAAAAGCCCCGGCGGCGTGGACGAGCACCCGGAGCCGGCGGTATGCAAGCCTGCCGAGGCGCACCTGAAATGGGCCAACGGACCCCGGGCCGGCTACAGCTTCGCCGTGCTGCACCGACTCGACTACAACGTCTGGGACGCCTGGCGGCAGCCGCCGCCCCGGTCTGGGCAGACCGCAGCCGGCGCGCTGCCCGTGCGGCTGACCCGCAACGGCGACAGCTACGAGATGGCGCTCGCAGCCGTTTTCCGGGCGATGGGCGAGGAGATGCCCGAGGAATTCTCGGTCGTTCACCCGCCGTTCGAGCTTCCCGCCGGGCAGTCGGCGCCTTCCGAAGGACCGCTTCCGATGTCCTACGCCCGGTACCTGATCCGCGCGGACGAGTCCAGGGTCCCGTCAAGGATGCAGCTGTGGTGCAGCGGGCAAACCGGAGGCAGCCACAGCTGGCAGAGCGGCGGCCCTTTCGAGGCGGTCGAGGACGGCAGCAGCCTGGCCGCGCTGATCCGGATGGCCGATGCGCACCGTCGTGGGTGCGAGTGGGCAGTATGCCGCGCCAGCGAGCGTGAGCACCCGGAGTACACCGTGGAGGGACGCGCCCAGGTCCGCCTGAAATGGCTCAACCAGCGGTACGGAGAGGACTTTGCCGTGTTGCGACATCTCGACTACGACGTCTGGGACGCCTGGCAGCCCTGGGACGCGGAACAACAGACCGCGACTGAAAATACGTCGGTGCGGCTAACGAGGAAAGACGTCAACTACGAGACGGCGCTCATGACTGTCTTCCGGGCCATGGGCGACAAGATGCCGGACGAATTCACCCTCACCTACCTGTGACACCGACCACGAGCGGAGCCGCCGATCGCTCAGCGGCAGCCCACGGCAGGGGCGCCGCACTCGCCAGGCCGCCTGCGTTGGGCAGCTTGGCCTGACCGCCGCCGGGCAGACCTGACCATGGTCGCGATGCGCTGCGCCTCACCAATGGTGAAGTAGACGGCATCGGAGTACGGCACCGCGCTTCTACTGAGGCCGAGGCCGTGCTTCGACGAAGGCGGCACCGCGGAGGTAGCTGACGACGGCCTGCTCGGGGACGCGGAAGGAGCGGCCGACCCGGACTGCATCCAGTTGTCCGCTGTGCACTAGCCGGTAAACGGACATTTTCGAGAGTCGCACGATGGCGGCGACTTCGTAGATCGTCAGGAACTTCACATCGCTCAACAGGTCGGACGTCACGGGACTGCCTTTCCGTAAAATAAGACGGGGCCGTAGAAGGTTGCGATGCAAATCCTGGTGCAATTTGCATCTCGAGACATCCGTCAGCTGACGGAGGTCTACGGCGGTCAGCCGGCCTGCAGGACGAAGAACAGGAAGCACAGGAAGGCCGTGGGGACGTCCGCGAGGATGTCGGGGAACAGCTCGCGTGCGCCTGGCGCGGGCGGTGGCTCGCTGATGACGGCTATCCGGAAGCCGGCGGCGGTGAAGGCGTCGGTCATCGCGTGCAGCGGCCGGTGCCAGAAGCTCATCCGGGCTGTCTGGCCGCGCATGGCCCACTCTGCGGTGTGGCTGTAGGTCGCGAAATAGTCGGGCTTACGGCCGGCGTCGCGGTGCATGATGTTGACGGCGAAGGGATGGTCGACGGCCACGATCAGCCGTCCGCCAGGCTTTAGCACGCGCCGCAGCTCGGCCAGCGGTGCCGACCAGTCTTG
>DASWUW010000118.1:0-2071 GCA_036406335.1 Trebonia sp. | reverse complement strand
CGATCCTGAAGATCCTCCAGCTGCAGGGAAACACCCACCCGTTCGCCGTGGTGCGGTTCGCGGAGCTGGACCGCTGGGCCATGGACGGGTCCTACGAGTCCATCCTGGCGGGCGACTACCTGCGGCGCGACACCGACCGGGACGCCAAGGTCACCGACGAGATGCGCAGCGCGGCCAACTCCTACCGGGAATCGTGGGCCCGGTCCGAGGACCCGCTGACCGGGATCTTCCGGGGGGTCGCGGAGACCGGGGTCCGGGCTGCCTCCGGGCTGTTCGACCGGCTCGGCGGGAACAACCGCCCGCCGGGCTCGGGGTCAGGCGACAACTGACTCAGGCACTGACAGCAGGTCCCCGCGGGCGGTGTGCCGCCCCCGGGGACCTGCTCGTTTTCCGGGCCGGCAGGGAACTCCGGGTGCCCGCCGGCCGCGGCCGGCGTCAGCTGTGCAGCTGGCTGACGAAGGTGTAGATCACCATCAGGCTGACGACGAGGGCGAAGACCCGCAGCAGCCCCAGCCCGGCCCGGGCGCGGCCGCTGAGCTGGGCCCGCGGAACCGGCCGGGCGGCGTCGGCCACGAGCTGCCCGGGTTCGAGCGCCGCGGCGAGCGCCGCGTCGGTGTCGGTCCGGCCGCCCGGGAGTGGCCCGGCGGCCGGGTTTTCCGGCGCGGAGGTCATCTAGGCTCCCGGGATGAGATGGGTGGCCTGCAGGAAGGAGTCGATTCCGTAGGCGGCGCCGCTGAGCGAGACGAAGCCGACGATGGCGACCGCCAGCCGGGTGGTGCCCGGCTTGCTGACCCAGCGGCCCATCAGCTGGCGGTCGCCGGCGAGCATGATGACGAACACCAGGGTGACCGGCAGCAGCACGGTGGCCAGCACGTTCGCGTTCAGCGCGATGGCCAGCAGCGGGGCGCCGGGGATGAGAATGACGCCGGCCGCGATCAGCGCGACGGCGACGCTGGCTCCGTAGAAGACCGTCGCCTGGCGCGGCGGGCGGTTGAGGCTGTGGGCCACGCCGACGCACTCGCCGACGGCGTAGGCGGTGCTGGCGGAGATGGTCAGCACCGCTACCGCGCCTGCCTCGACCAGCCCGAGCGCGAACACCGTAGCTACGGTGTGGCCGGAGACGCGGGCCAGCGCGGCGGGGAACCCGGCCCCGGACAGCCCGGCGAGGCCGGCCCCGCCGTGGCCCGACAGCGCCGTGCCGGCCAGGAACGCGCCGCAGCCGAAGGCGGCGGCCAGCGCGCCGCCGATGACGGTGTCGAGGCGGCCGTAGCGCAGGTCGGCGGCGGTGAGCCCCTTGTCGGCGGAGGCCCCCTGCTGGAAGAACACCATCCACGGGGTGACGGTGGCGCCGATGGTCGAGGCGACCAGCAGCAGCAGGGTGGTGCTGCTGCCGCCGGGAAAGGGCGAGAACGTGACCAGTGCGTGCCCGGCCGACGCCCAGTGCGGGCGGGTCATGACCGCCGCCGCCAGGAACAGGGCGTTGAACACGGCCAGGGCGAGCACGATCCGTTCCCAGCGCCAGTACCGGCCGCCGCTGAGCGTGCAGATCACCAGCCCCACCCCGGCCGCGGCGGCTACCGGCGCGCCCAGGCCGAAGTAAGCCAGGCCGATGCGGATGACGACGAACTCCGCGATCAGCGTGACCAGGTTAGAGACCAGCAGGTCGCCGGCCGCGAACCAGCCCCATACGGGCCCGAAGCGCTCCAGCACGAGCTGGCCGTAGCCGCGGTGGGTCACCGCTCCCACCCGCATGCACAGCTCCTGGCAGACCACCGCCATCACGAACGTGACGACGATGAACGGCAGGAAGAACCCGGCCCCGTAGCGAGCGCCGGTGGCGGTGTAGGACAGCATGCTGGGCCCGTCGTTCTCGCCCAGCATGGCCAGGATTCCCGGGCCGGCCAGCAGCCACAGCAGGTGCCAGCGGCGGCCGCCCAGCCGGGCCCGGTGGACCCGTCCCCGGTCCCGCGAGCGCGCCGCGTCCTCCGGCGTCAGCGGCGGGGCCGCGGGAGGCATGACGTCCACTGGCTAATCTCCGTTGCCGGGCGGGCCGCGGGCCCGGGCCGGTCCA
>DASWUW010000117.1:0-9807 GCA_036406335.1 Trebonia sp. | reverse complement strand
TACCGCTCGCTCCAGGACCAGTCCTGCTCGAGCTCGGGGGAGAAAGAGTACGAGTAGTCCTTGGACTCGACGTCGCAGCGTGCCCCCGGGTAGCGGTTCCAGTACCAGGTCCCGCCGACCCCGTCCCCGGCCTCGAACGCCCGTACCGTCAGCCCGGCGGACCGGAACGCGTGCACCGCGTAGATCCCGGAGAACCCGGCTCCCACCACCACGACGTCAAGGTCGGCCACGCGCTGCTCCTCTTCGCGGAAACTCCTCCTGACGTTACGAGGCGGGAAAATCCCCGGTCAATGCCCGGCGGCACAAGCTGCGGGCCCGGCTTTGGTGTTTCAGCCAGTGCCTTCGTCGCCCGGCTCCGCCGCGGCGGCCTGGGCCGTCTTGCCCTGGGGGGTGTCGCCGGTGACGGTGGCGAGCGTGTTCAGTGTCTTGCGCAGTTCCAGCCAGACCTGAGCCAGGTTGGCCGCGGCCGGGTGATCGCCGCGGATGACGTAGGCCGCGGATGACCCGGGCACCTCATTCTCCGGGCCCGGCGCGGCGGCCGGGTTGACCGCCCGCCGGGCCAGCCGGGCCGACTCCACGATCAACGGGTCGGTGAGCACGACGGTAAGCATCTCGTCGGAGACCTGCAGCGCCATCTGGCGGCGGCCGGCCTGCTCCGGCTGCTCGTCGCTGGTCCCCGCGAGCGGCGCCGCGCGCAGCCGGGAGCGCAGGTCGTCGAGGTCCACGCCCACCGAGGCGAGGGTCGCCGAGGCGGCGGAATCGGGATCCTCCAGCGCCGCCAGCAGCAGGTGGTGCGAGCCGACCGGCAGCGGGCCCGCCAGGCGGGCCGCCTGCTGGAGGGTGGCCTCGGCGGCGGGCGTGCCCCGCGCGGCCAGCTCGGCCCCGTGTATTTCCGGGCGGAAGGGAAGACTGGTGCCGCCGTGCCAGGACAGCCGCGCCCGCAGCCAGCGGAGCACCGCGTTGGTCTCCTCGCCCTCGCCGGGCTCGCCCGGCTCGCCGGCCCCCCCGGTCCTGGGGGCCGCCTCGAGCACGGCGGCGCGGATCGCGGCCAGGTCGCCGTGCTCACTCAGGACCTGGGTGGCGACGCCGTCGCCCTCGCGGATCAGTCCGAGCAGGATGTGCTCGGTCCCGATGAAGTTGTGGCCGATCGCGAGCGCCTCGCGCAGCGAGAGCTCGAGGGTCTTCTTCGCCCGGGGGGTAAACGGGATGTGCCCGCTGGGTGACTTCTTGCCCCGGCCGACCTTGTCCTCGACTTCCTCCCGGGCGCTCTCCCGGGTGAGGCCGAAGCCCGTGAGGACCTGGCCCGCGATCGATTCCGGCTCGCCCAGGATCCCGAGCAGGATGTGCTCGGTCCCGATGTAGTTGTGGTTGAGCAGCCGCGCCTCTTCCTGGGCCAGGACGATGGCGTGCCGCGCTCGCTTAGTGAATCGCTCAAACATGCCATCAGCATGCTGGTAAGTGAAAACCCTGTCAATACCATGCTAATAACAGGGTTAATGACGATCATGAATCGTTGTGAAGATCTGCGCATCGGGTACAACTGACGGGGACGACTAGTCCCCGAGCACGAAGGGCGGCCATGGACTGGGAAGACCGGCTCGACGACTGGGAGCTCGACCTGGAGCTGGGTGCTCAGCTCGAGGGTTCCGACTGGGTGACGCTGGAGAAGGCCGCCGCCGAGACCGGGGTGTCCCGGGCCGCGCTGCGCACCTGGTACCGCACCGGCCAGATTCCGTCGCGGCTGGTCGACGGACCGCACGGACCGCAGCGGCTGGTGCCGCTGGCGATGATCGCCGAGCGGGCCGAGGCGAGCCCGCGGGTACGCAAAACCGCCGAGCGCCGCCTCGCCGACGAAGCCCAGCTCGAGCTGCTCCGGCACCGCGTCGACCAGCTCGAACTGCGCCTGGCGGAGCTGGAGCGCCGCTCCGGGCCGCCGCCCGCAGCCTGAGCCCTCAGGCCCGGTCAGACCTCGCCGAAGAGCCGGTCGCCGGCGTCGCCGAGGCCCGGCACGATGTACCCCTTGTCGTTCAGCCGCTCGTCCACCGCGCCGGTGACGACCCGCACCGAGTCGCCCGGGAAGGCTGCGTCGATCCGGGCCAGGCCCTCGGGCGCCGCCAGCAGGCAGACCGCGGTGACCGCGGAGGCGCCGCGCTCCAGCAGCATGGAGATGACCGTGACCAGCGTGCCCCCGGTGGCCAGCATCGGGTCGAGAACGAACACCTCGCGGCCGTCGAGCCGGGCGGGCAGCCGGTTGGCGTAGGTCGTGGCCTCCAGCGACTCCTCGTCCCGGACCATGCCGACAAAGCCGACGCTGGCCATCGGGAGGAGCCGGGTCATCCCGTCGAGCATGCCGATCCCGGCCCGCAGTACCGGAACGATCAGCGGCTTCGGGTCGGTCAGCCGGACCCCGACGGCGGCGGCGACCGGGGTGGTGATCTCCACGTCGGCGACGCGGATCTCCCGGGTGGCCTCGTAGGCCAGCAGGGTCACCAGTTCGTCGGCCAGCGTGCGGAAGGTGGCGTTGTCGGTGCCGGCGTCGCGGAGCAGGGTGAGCTTATGGGCGACCAGCGGGTGGTCGGCGAGCAGCGTGCGCATGGACAGTAAGTGTGGCAGGCGGGAGTGTCTCCCGGATGGTCAGACCCGCTCGTGGCGGCGCGGCCGCAGCGCCCGGGCCAGCAAGCCGGACAGCGCCGCGGCGGTCCCGATGCCGGTGAGCGCCACCGAACCGACGGGAGCGGTCTCGTCCAGCAGGTGCAGCGCGCGCAGCCGGTGCCGCAGCACGTGGATCTCGCCCCGGATCGCGCTGGCCAGGCTCCCGCCGGACCGCGACGCCCAGCCCTCGGCCGCGTGCATGTCGGTCACCCGGCCCGCGAGCTCCTCGTACCCGACCGGAGTGTCGTGCAGGGTGATCAGCAGCAGGGCCGCCTCACGGACGGCCACGGTGAAGTCAGGGTCGGGAGCGTCGTCCGGCCCGATAAGCGCCGCGGTCCCGATATGCCAGCGCACGGCGGAGTCGTCCGCCATCAGCCGGCCGGTCCGGGTCAGCACCAGGGCCGCGCCGCTGCGCCGCACCGCGCCCATCTCGTGCTGGGCCAGGTTGCGCAGGGTGTGCAGGGGATAGACGTCGAGCTCCTGGTGCCGGCGCCCGCCCCGCTCGGCCGCGCCGCCCCCGGTTCCCCAGCCGAACATCCCCGACGCCTCCCCGACCAGCGACGGCGCGATGTAGTGGCGGGCGGTCAGCCGCAGCCCGCCGCTCGCGTGCCCGAGCAGCCAGGACAGGGTGGGCAGCGGCTCGTCGGGCAGGTCCGGCGGCTCGAGCAGCCGGGGCATGACGCTGCGGGCCAGGCGCGACCGCTCACCGGGGTGCCCGTGGGCCCACTCCTCGATCCGCTCGGCGCTGATCCGGCTCAGCCAGGTGTCCGTTCCGGGGGTGCTGGCGGGGCGGGTCAGCCAGCGCTCGACCAGTCCCGCGCGCCGGGTTTTCCAGCCGCTGACGCCGACCTTCAGCTCGCGGGCGGCAACCGCGAGCTCGATGGCGGCGGCGCACGCGTCGTACGCGGCCCGCTCGTCCGGTCCCATGACCGAGGACCAGGCCAGCAGGTCGGTGTCCGGCGGCACGGCGTGCGAGCGGGACAGCGCCCGGGAGTAGGCCAGTACGCCCTCGGCCTGCGACCCGGTGTACGCGCTGATGATCTGGGCGGTCTCCTCGGCGGCGCAGGCCTCCGCGTAGCGCTCCATGCCGGCCAGGGTGAACAGCCGCGCCAGGGCGCCGGCGACCGCCAGGTGCTCTTCGGCCGGCTGCCGGGTTCCCGCGGGCAGCGCGTACCAGAGGTACTCCTGCAGGCGCAGCAGCGAGATGGCCCCGAGGCCGCCCCCTGAGGTGAGGGAGCGGAGCGCGGTCCGCGCGTTGTCGGCCACGGCGGGGTCCTCGCGAGCCAGGGTTTTGAGTGCCTCCGCCTCAGTCATCATGCGGTCAGTCTGCCCCACCGGGTCAAGCGACGGTAGTGCGTTGCGGATTTGACAGGTGATGTTCCGGTGATGTCGGCTCATGCACTTGCAGCCGGTTAACGTGCGTCCGCGGCAAGCCCCTATGCGTTTGCGGCCGACGCCAGTGCGACCTGCGGCAGCCGCCCGCCGGCGCCGCCGTCATCCGCCCGGCGGGACGCGCGGCTCCGCGGTTACGGCATGATTGCTCGGGTGAGCGGCATCTACGACGAACCTGAGCTGTACGAGCTGGCCTGTGCCTACCGTGACATCCCCGCCGAAGTCACCGCGATCGCGGCCTGGTGCGCTGAGCACCACCCGGGCCCGGCCGGCTCGGTCCTCGAGCTCGCCGCGGGCCCGGCCGAGCACGCCCGGGAGTTCGCCCGCCGCGGCTGGCGGGCGACCGCGCTGGACTGGTCGCCGGCGATGTGCGGGTACGCGGCGGCGCGGGCCAAGACGGCCGGCGTCGGCCTGGCGGTAGTCGAGGCGGATATGCGCGACTTCGCTCTGCCCGGTCCGGACGGGCGCCCGGACTCGTTCGACCTCGCCGTCACCATGCTGAACTCCGCCTGCCACCTGTTTACCCTGGACGACCTGGTGCGCCACCTGACCGCGGTGCACGCGCACCTGGCGGCGGGCGGGCTCTACATCGTGGAGCTGGCGCACCCGGCCGACTTCTTCGCCCCGGAACCGCGGACCAGCAGCGAGTGGACGGTCGAGGCCCCGGGAGTGCGGGCCGAGGTTCACTGGGGCAGCCGCGGCGACCGGATCGACCCGCTGACCCAGGTCACCCAGGAGCACATGAGCATCACCGCCACGACCGCCGACGGTACGATCCGCACGGTCAGCGACGTGGTCCCCAACCGCTTCTGGACCCTCACCGAGTTCACCGCCGCCATCGCGCTGGCTAACACTGTCCTGGCTAACACTGTCCTGGCCGGCGCGGGCTCCGCCCCCCTGGAGCTGGTCGCGTCCTACGGCGACTTCGACGGGGACACGGCCCTGGACGCGCCGACCGCCTGGCGGATGGTGCTCGTCCTGCGCCGGGCCGGCTAGTCGCGGTAGCCGGGGTCAGCGGGGCGACCCGAGTACCGCGCGCAGGGCCGGGTGGTCCGCCACTACCGTGGCCGATCCGGGTGCCACCTCGGTGAATCCGCCGTCGGTGACCACCGGCAGCCCGCTGGCCAGCAGGTCCGCCCACTGGCGGCCGCCCGCGGTCCGTACCGCGAGGTCGAAGTCGCGCTCCGCCCAGTCCGCGCGGGCGCGGACGGGCAGTCCCCACCAGGCCAGCTGAGCGGCATGCCCGGCCTGGGCCATGGCCTTCCCCGCGGTCATGGGCAGTCCCGGATTCAGCCACAGCACGGGCGTGCCCGCCGCGGGCTCCGCGGGGGCCTGCGGATCGTCGAAGTCGGTCCCCGATACCTGCAGCCGGGCCAGGTCGGCGGGCCAGTCGTCCACCGGAACGGGCGGGTAGACCCGGATCTCGGCCGACCGGCGCACCACGGTGATCCCCGGCAGCACAGCCGCCCGCTCCCAGGCGGCGCCCCGGGCCCGCCGGACGACCTTCCTGATCCGTGCGTCTTCCCAGGTCGCGGTGGCCGCGGCCCACTCGCCGTCCGGCCCGGTGACCCGGAGGTCGGTCAGGAACCGCAGGACCGCGCAGGCGGCGCCCTCCAGCGCGTCGGCCCGGGCCGGCGGGGCGGCCCGCTCGACCCTGATGACCAGCGGCAGCGCGTACTGCCGGCCCTCGTCCCGGCTGGCGTCCTGCATGCCCGCCGGCTCCTCGGCGGGCAGTTGCTGTTCGTCGGTCATGCGCAAAGCCTGGCAGCCGGTTCCCGCCCTCGTCAGGCGGGCACGGACACCGGGGCGGTCACCTCGGGCAGCCGGGCCGGCGCGGTCAGCGCGGCCGTGCTGGCGGCGGCGAACTCCTGGTAGCGGTGCAGTTCAACCACGCGCCGGCGGCGGTTCCAGCCCAGCAGCCCGGCCATGATCGCGACCACCTCGGGCGCCGCGCTGAGCCCGGCGTCGGGCGACTCGATGAGCAGCCGGATCCGCCGGGCGAGCACGTCCTCGGCGTGCAGCGCGCCCTCGTGGGTGACGGCGTAGGCGACCTCGGCCCGCAGGTAGGGGTAGTCGTCCAGCAGCGGGCGGGCGAGGGTCGGGTCCGCCCGCACCAGGTCGAGGACCTCGCCTGCGAGCGACCCGTAGCGGCCGATGAGATGCTCGGCGACCCCGGGCCCGACGCCGTACTCCTCCGCGAGCCGCCGCGCCGACGCCCGCACCGCGGGCAGCCCGTCCGCCCCCAGCAGCGGAAGCTGGCCGGTCACCGAGGCCGGGACAGACCCCGGCAGGCCGGCCACCGCGACGTCCACCACGTCCTGGGCCATCAGCCGGTAGGTGGTGAACTTCCCGCCGGCGATGGAGACCAGGCCGGGCAGCGGGGCATCCACTACGTGCTCGCGGGACAGCTTGGTGGTGGGCTTCTCCCCGGGGTGCTTGTCTACCGGGTGCTCCGCGACCAGCGGCCGCAGCCCGGCGTACACGGCCAGCACGTCGTCCCGGGTCAGCGGCCGGGCCAGCACCCGGTTGGCCTCGTGCAGGATGTAGTCCACGTCCTCGGCCGTGGCGGCGGGCTCGGCCCGGTCGCCGGACCACTCGGTGTCCGTGGTCCCGACGATCCAGCGGGAGTCCCAGGGGATGAAGAACAGCACGCTCTTGCTGGTGCGCACCATCATTCCGGTGTCGGCGTCGATCGCCGAGCGGCGCATGACCAGGTGCACGCCCTTGGACATCCGCACCTGGTAGCCCGCCCGCACGCCGCTGGCCTGGTGCACCAGGTCGGACCAGACGCCGGCGCACACGATGACCCGGGCCGCGCGCACGTCGAAGAGCCGGCCGCTCTCCTCGTCGCGCACCGCGGCGCCGGTCACCTTGATCCCGTCCCGCAGCAGGGAGACGGCACTGGCCCGGGTGAGCACGTGAGCGCCGTGCCGGATCGCCGTCCGCGCCACCGTGACCGTGAACCGGGCGTCGTCCACCTGCGCGTCGTAGTACATCATCGCGCCCGCCAGCCGGTCCGGCCGCAGCGCGGGCGCCCGGCGCAGTGCCCCCCGGGTGGACAGGTGCCGGTGGTGCGGGACGGGTCGCCTGACCCCTTCCATCGCGTCGTAGATCACCAGCCCGGCGCCGACGTAGGGCCGCTCGACGACCTTCTTATAGAGCGGGTAGAGGAACGGCACCGGCCGTACCAGATGCGGCGCCAGCTGGCTGACCAGCAGGTCGCGTTCGCGCAGCGCCTCCCGGACCAGCTTGAAGTCGCCCTGCTCGAGGTAGCGGAGCCCGCCGTGGATCAGCTTGGAGGACCGCGACGAGGTACCCGCGGCCAGGTCGCGGGACTCGACCAGGCCGACCCGCAGGCCCCGCGACGCCGCGTCCAGCGCGGCTCCCGCCCCGGTGATCCCGCCGCCGATGACCAGCACGTCAAGCGGCTCGGCGGCCATCCTGCGGATAACTTCGTCACGGTCACGCGCGTCAAGCACTCCCGGCATGGACGACTGCCCCCTCCCGGGTTCCTGAACAGAACCCCTTTACCATCGTAGATACCCAAATTGTCTGGTTACTGACGGGTTAACAAACCCTGGGTGAAGCTAATGCCCGGTACGGACGTAGGCTCGTCGCACGCCCGTGCCTCACCGCACCCGCTCCGCACCCCCGCGACCGAAGGGGAGACCGCTGTGGCCGACTTCGTCGGTGCCGTCGACCAGGGCACCACGAGCACCCGGTTCATGATCTTCGACCACGACGGGAACGAGGTCGCGCGGCACCAGCTCGAGCACCGGCAGATCCTGCCCCGGGCGGGCTGGGTGGAGCACGACCCGGTGGAGATCTGGGAGCGGACCAGGACGGTCATCTCGGCCGCGCTGCACGCGGCCGGCCTGTCCGCGGGCGACCTGGCCGCGCTCGGGATCGCCAACCAGCGGGAGACCACGGTGGTGTGGAACCGCCGCACCGGGGTGCCGTACGCCAACGCGATCGTCTGGCAGGACACCCGGACCGACCAGATCGCCGCCGCCCTGGACGCCAGCGGCGCCGGCGAGGTGATCCGGCGCAAGGCGGGACTGCCGCCCGCCACCTACTTCGCCGGCGGCAAGCTGCGCTGGCTGCTGGACTCCGATGAGCGGCTGCGGGCGGACGCCGAACGCGGCGAGGCCCGGTTCGGCACCGTCGACTCGTGGCTGCTGTGGAACCTGACCGGCGGTCCCGCCGGACCGGGCGGGGGAGTGCACGTCACCGACGTGACCAATGCCAGCCGCACCATGCTGATGGATCTGGGCACGCTCGACTGGGACGACGAGCTGTGCCAGCTCCTCGGCGTGCCCCGCGCGATGCTGCCCG
The DNA here is from genome assembly GCA_036406335.1 of Trebonia sp. Lineage (GTDB taxonomy): Bacteria > Actinomycetota > Actinomycetes > Streptosporangiales > Streptosporangiaceae > Trebonia. The sequence goes on along the minus strand of DASWUW010000117.1, from coordinate 1,428 downwards.
CGATCGCGCCGTCGGTCCACCCTTACGGCGTCATCGCCGGGAACGGGCCGCTCGGCTTTGCCGCCCAGGGGGCGGAGGTACCGATCGGCGGCGTGCTCGGCGACCAGCACGCCGCCACCCTGGGCCAGGCCTGCTTCGCCCCCGGCGAGGCCAAGAACACCTACGGCACCGGCAACTTCCTGGTCCTCAATACCGGCCGGGAACGCCACGCGTCCAAGTCCGGCTTGCTCACCACCGTCGCTTACCAGCTCGCGGAGGCCCCCGCGGTTTACGGCCTGGAGGGCTCGGTGGCGGTAACCGGCGCCGCGGTGCAGTGGCTGCGGGACCAGCTGGGCATCATCAGCGGCGCCGCGGACAGCGAGAACCTGGCCCGTCAGGTAGACGACGCCGCCGGGCTCTACTTCGTTCCCGCGTTCTCCGGCCTGTTCGCCCCCTACTGGCGGGCCGACGCCCGCGGGGCGATCGTCGGCCTGTCCCGGTTCCATACCAACGCGCACCTGGCCCGCGCCACCCTGGAGGCGATCTGCTACCAGACCAGGGACGTGGTCGACGCGATGGCCGTGGACTCCGGCGTCACCCTCGACGTGCTCAAGGTCGACGGCGGCGTTACCGCCAACGACCTGTGCATGCAGCTGCAGGCCGACATCCTGGGCGTGCCGGTGAGCCGTCCGGTAGTCGCCGAGACTACCGCGCTCGGCGCGGCCTACGCGGCCGGGCTCTCGGTCGGCTTCTGGCGCGATACCGACGAGCTGCGGGCCAACTGGTCCGAGGGCCGCCGCTGGGAGCCCGCCTGGACCGAGGACCGCCGCGCGGCCGGCTACGCGGGCTGGAAGAAGGCGGTGGAACGCACCCTGGACTGGGTAGACGTTAGCTGAGTGCTTGAGGAGGTTCCCGTGAGCGGTGTGCGTACGGCGGCGGCCGCCGAGCCGGTGGGTGACGTGACGGCGGTACTGGGCGAGGGCCCGTACTGGGTGCCGGAAGATGACTGCCTGCTCTGGGTGGACATCCCCCGCGGCCAGCTGCACCGCACTTATTTCCCGTCCGGTGACACGGTCAGCCTCGACCTGGACGCGGTGTCGGCGGCGTTCCCCGCTGTGGGCGGCGGCATCCTCACCGCCGGCGGCAGCAAGCTGGCCCTGCACCGGCCCGCCGAACGAGGCGAGCAGTGGACCACCCGGGTCGTCGCCGAGGTGCCGGCCCGCGAGGACGTCCGGTTCAACGACGCCGGGGTGGACCCGGCGGGCCGGGTGTGGGTGGGCTCGATGCACACCGGGGAGAGCGAACCGCTCGGCGAGCTGTACCGGCTCGATCCCGGCGGCGTGCTGACCACGGTGGTCAAGGGCGTGACGGTATCCAACGGCCTCGGCTGGTCCCCGGACGGGACCCGCCTCTACTACGCCGATTCCCCGACGCGCCGGATCGACCTGT